>NZ_JBSFDD010000013.1:0-220227 GCF_053593715.1 Streptomyces sp. NPDC002125
TCTATCAGACTCTTTCGTGTCCGATTCCCGGTCGAAGCGGGTTACTGCTCGTTTCGCTTTCCAGTTCTTCGCTTTCGCGTTTCCCTTTCCGGCGAGTCCGACTCTATCAGATCCTTTCGGGCCTGATTCCCAGTCAGCGGGGTTTGTCTTCACGGCCGTTGGGCCGTTCCGACGAGTGAGACTTTAGCGGAATCCCCAGCCCCGACGCTAATCGGGTCGCCTTCGAACGCTCATTCCTCATTTCGCACGTGCACACGCAAAAACGTCACGACAGATGTCGCTCGTTTCGAGTGGTTACTGCGGAATGGCTGTCCGGGGACCGACCGGGGTCGGCGCTCACGTCGGACAACTCGGAGCACACTACGGATTGAGGGGGGCCGTGTCAACTCCCGTCTCTCCCGCCTCCGTCATGGAAGGCCAGCCTGTAGCCGCGCGGGCTGGTGGCCAGGTGCGTCGCGAAGTGCTGGCGCATGGTGACCTCGCTGCCGAACCCCGCGCGGCGGGCCACCTCGGGGAGGGCCAGGTCGGTCCTCTCCAGAAGCTTCTGGGCTGCGGCGATGCGCTGGGCGATCAGCCAGCGCATCGGCGTCGTACCCGTGGTCGCCTGGAAGTGCCGGGCGAAGGTACGGGGTGACATGCCGGCGCGGGCGGCGAGACTGGCCACCGTGTGGGGCTCCGCCAGATGGGTCAGCGCATGGGCCCGGATCTCGGCGAGCGCGTCCGCGTCCCGGTCGGCCCGGGGCGTGGGGTGCTCGATGAACTGCGCCTGGGTACCTGTACGGAACGGTGCCGTCACCATCGAACGCGCGATCGTCGCCGCCGCCTCCGCTCCGTGGGCTGTGCGTACGAGGTGGAGGCAGAGGTCGATGCCCGCCGCGGTGCCTGCCGAGGTCCAGATGTTGTCCTCATGCACGAAGAGGGCGTCCCGCACCACGGTCACCTGGGGATGCCGCTCCGTGAGCAGCTCGGTGAGGTTCCAGTGGGTGACGGCCCTTCGGCCGTCCAGCAGTCCGGCCTGGGCGAGGGTGAAGGCACCGCCGCAGAGCGCGGCGATGGGCGTGCCCCTCCCGTGGGCGCGGCGCAGGGCGTCGAGCACCGGGGCGGGCGCGGGTGGCACATGGTCGTCCAGCCCCGGGACCACGACGAGGTCCGCGCGGTCGAGCCAGGCCAGGGTGCGGTCGGGCGCCAGGGACAGGCCTCCGCTGAGCGGCACGGCCTCCGGGCCGACGGCCGCGCGGCGCAGGTCGAAGGCGGGGACGCCCCGGTCGGTGCGGTCGACCCCCCAGACCTCCGTGATGACGGAGACGTCGAAGGCGCGGACCCCCGGGAACGCGACCAGGGCGATGCGGGCGGGGCTGCCGGGTGACGCGGTCATGGTGGCAGTAAAACATCGATCGATGGCTTTCATACCCCTGGGAAAGGGCCCGCGTCGCGAGGAGGGTGAAGGGCATGGAGATCAGGGAGAACGCAGCGCTGGTGGTCGTCGACGTGCAGCAGGGATTCGAGGAGGAGGCGCACTGGGGACCGCGTAACAACCCGGAGGCCGACCGGAACATCGCGGAGCTGATCGATGTCTGGCAGGCGAGCGGCCGGCCCGTCGTGTTCGTACGGCACGACTCACCCAAGCCGGATTCGCCGCTGCGGACGGGATATCCGGGGAACGCCTTCAAGGAGTACGTCGAGGAGCGGCGCGGAAAGGGCACGGGGCCCGAGCTGTTCCTGACGAAGTCGGTGAACTCCGCCTTTTACGGCACACCCGATCTGGACGCCTGGCTGCGGGAGGCCGGGGTGCGGCAGATCGTGGTGGCGGGGATCCAGACCAACATGTGCGCGGAGACGACGGCGCGCATGGGCGGCAATCTCGGTTACGAGGTCCTCTTCGCGTTCGACGCGACGTACACCTTCGACGCGGTGGGGCCCTGGGGCTGGAGGCTGAGCGCCGACGAGGTGGCCCGGGCCACCGCCGTGACCCTGCACGGCGGTGGCTTCGCGAGCGTGGTGCGCAGCGAGGAGCTGGTGGCCGCGGCGAAGTAGCCGGTCAGCCGTTGCCGGTGGCGAGCTCGCGGCTGCGGTCGCGGGCCGCTTCGAGCGCGGCGATGAGGGCCGCGCGTACGCCGTGGTTCTCCAGTTCCCGGATGGCGCTGATGGTGGTGCCGGCCGGGCTGGTGACGGCCTCGCGGAGCTTGACCGGGTGCTCGCCGCTGTCCCGGAGCATGACCGCGGCGCCGATGGCGGCCTGGACGATCAGGTCGTGCGCCTGGGCGCGGGGCAGGCCGAGCAGGATGCCCGCGTCGGTCATGGCCTCGACGAGGAAGTAGAAGTACGCCGGTCCCGAGCCGGACAGGGCGGTGGCCGCGTCCTGCTGGGACTCGGGGACGCGGGCGGTCTTGCCGACGCCCCCGAAGATCGCCTCGGCGTGGTCGAGGTGCTCGGGGGTGGCGTGGCCGCCGGCCGAGATGACGGACATGCCCTCGTCCACCAGGACGGGGGTGTTCGGCATGACGCGGACGACCGGGATGCCCTCGGCGAGCCTGTCCTCGATGAAGCCGGTCGTGATGCCGGCGGCGGCGCTGATGACGAGGCGGTCCGCGGCGATGTGCGGGGCGAGCTCGTCGAGGAGCGTGCCCATGTCCTGGGGCTTGACCGCGAGGATGAGGATGTCGGCGTTCTTGGCGGCCTCGGCGTTGGTGACCGTCTGGACGCCGTAGCGGGCGCGGAGTTCCTCGGCGCGCTCGGGCCGCCGGGTGGTGACCAGCAGGTCGGGGGCTCGCCAGCCGGCCCGGATCATGCCGCTGAGCAGGGCCTCGCCGATCTTTCCGGTGCCGAGGACTGCGACTGTCTGGGTCATGCGGTTCATCCTCCGGGTGGCGGTACGCGGTACTCGGTACGTGTCGTGGCCGCCATCCTCGCACCGCGCCCTCAGGTGGTGCGGCGTCGGAGGGTGGCTGCTCCCAGGCAGAGGACGAGCAGGGCGCAGCCCGCGACGATCACGATGTCGCGGTAGAAGTCGGCGGTGATGTCGGTGTGGGTGAGGACCTGGTTCATCCCGTCGACGGCGTACGACATCGGCAGGAAGTCGGAGACGGTCTCCAGGACGGGGTGCATCTGGTCGCGCGGGGTGAACAGGCCGCACAGGAGCAGCTGCGGGAAGATCACGGCCGGCATGAACTGGACCGCCTGGAACTCGGAGGTGGCGAAGGCCGAGACGAAGAGGCCGAGCGCCGTACCGAGGATCGCGTCGAGGAGTGCGACCAGGAGCAGCAGCCAGGGCGAGCCGACGACGTCCAGGCCCAGGGCCCGGACGGAGACGGCGGTGGCCAGGAGGGACTGGGCGACGGCGATGGCGCCGAAGGCCAGGGCGTATCCGGCGATCAGGTCGCCCTTGCCCAGAGGCATGGCGAGCAGGCGTTCGAGGGTGCCCGATGTGCGTTCGCGGAGGGTGGCGATCGAGGTCACCAGGAACATCGTGATCAGCGGGAAGATGCCGAGCAGCGAGGCGCCGATGGAGTCGAAGGTCCCCGGGCCCGCGTCGAAGACGTAGCGCAGCAGCGTGATCAGCAGGAGCGGGAGGACCAGCAGCAGCGCGATGGTGCGGGGGTCGTGGCGGAGCTGGCGCAGGACGCGGGCGGCGGTGGCGAGGGTGCGTGCCGGGCTGAGTGCGGGGGCGTCGGTGCTCATCGGGTCTCCTGGCGGGTGGCCGCGGCCTGGTCCACGAGGTGGAGGAAGGCCTCTTCGACGGTGGCGGAGCCCGTCCGGGTGCGGAGGGCGTCGGGGGTGTCGTCGGCGAGGATCTCGCCCTCGCGCATGAGCAGCAGCCGGTGGCAGCGTTCGGCCTCGTCCATGACGTGCGAGGAGACGAGGAGGGTGGTGCCCCGGTCGGCGGCGAGTGTGTGGAAGAGGTTCCACAGGTCGCGGCGGAGTACGGGGTCGAGTCCGACGGTCGGCTCGTCGAGGACCAGGAGCTCGGGGGTGCCGAGCAGGGCGACGGCGAGCGAGACACGGCTGCGCTGTCCGCCGGAGAGGTTCCCGGCGAGGGCGTCGGCGTGGCTGGTGAGGTCGACGTCGCCGATGGCGCGGGCGACGGATTCCTGGCGTGCGGCGCGGTGCCCGCGGCCCGGCAGGAGCACGGATGCGAAGTACTCCAGGTTCTGCCGGACGGTCAGGTCGGTGTAGACCGAGGGTGCCTGGGTGACGTAACCGACGCGGGGCCGCAGGGCGGGGTGTCCGGCGGGGCGGCCGAGGACGTTCAGTGTGCCCGTGACCTTGGCCTGGCTGCCGACGACGGCGCGCATGAGTGTGGACTTCCCGCAGCCGGACGGGCCGAGGAGGCCGGTGATCCTGCCCGGCTCGACGGTGAAGCCGAGGTCGCGCAGGACCGTGCGGTCTCCTCGTACGACGGTGAGGGCGCGGGCCTCGACGGCGCTCGCGTCCGTGGTGCGCGAGAAATTCATCATGCGATGAATATGGATGCCGTCGAGCGACCTCGTCAAGGAGCGCGGGGCCGGTGCGTCAGCGGACCAGCACGGCGAGTTCGACCACGTAGCGCTCCTCGACCATGCCGTCCGGGAACACGGCGGCCAGGTGGCGACGCTCCTCGTCCAGGAACCGGCGGGTGGGCTCGCCGTCGGCGCCCCCGCGCACGAGGAAGGCGGAGTGGGTGGCGAGGTTGGCCAGGTGCGTGCCGAGCGGGACGGTCCGGGACCAGGGCACCGGCCGGCGGACGAAGTCGCCGCCCCGCAGGGTGGCGAGGTTCCGCGAACCGGTGCCGTGGACGCTCTCACCCGCGCCGAGATGGCGGCGCAGCCGGGCGTCCTGGTCGGCGATCCAGGGGACGGACTCGTCGGAGACGTTCCACCAGAGCGCCAGCGCTCCGCCGGGGCGCAGGACGCGGAGCGCCTCGGGGAGAGCGCGGTCCGGGTCGGTCCAGTGCCAGGACTGGGCGTAGGTGATCAGGTCGGCCGAGGCGGTGGCCAGGGGAAGGCGGTTGCCGTCGCCCCGGACCACGGGGAGGGAGGGCAGCGAGCTGTGCAGCTCCGCCGCCATGCCGGGGCCGGGCTCGACGGCGGTGACGAGGGCTCCGCGCTCGTGCAGCAGCCGGGTGGCGATGCCCGTCCCCGCGCCGACGTCCGCGACACGGGCACCGTGCAGGGGGCGGCCGGACAGCTCCTCGACGGCGTCCAGGAGCGCGGGCGGGTAGCCGGGACGGTACGCGGCGTACTGGGCCGCGGCACTGTCGAACGACAGGGCGCGGGGTGTGGTGACAGACATGCGTTCATGCTGCATCCGGATCGGCCCGTGCGGGCGGGGAACGCGGCAGTTCCGCCGGAGCGGGGCCCCGGGTGTTACCGGCGTCCGGGGCGTCACCGGAGCCCGGGGGTGTTACCGGCGCCCGGGGCGCTTGCCCTTGGCGCTCTTGCGGGCGGCCGGGTTCCCGGTGCGGGACGAGCGGCGCTTCTCGTACTGGGCGAGCGCCGTCTCGTACTCCGTGCGCCGGAGCTTCTCGCCGGGTGCCTCTGTGAAGGAACGCAGGAAGTAGGCGAGGAGCGAGCCGATGAAGCCGATCGACTTCAGGCCGCGCAGCCTGTCGTCGGCTGCCGGGTCGGCGGGGCGGCGGGTGAAGCCCTCCCAGGTCTTACGGAAGGCGATGGCGCTGCAGACCGCGAACATCAGCACCACGAGCATGCCGACGAAGCTGCCGACCTCGGCGATCTCCAGCCCCTGGTAGGCGAAGCGCAGGACGAAGCAGGAGACGACGGCGGCCACGAGTGAACCCACGGTGACCGCGACGCGCCGCAGCCCGTATCCGCCGTCGTGGCCGACCCAGGTCGTACCGAAGAAACGGAGGGGTTCGGGCTGCGGCCCCGGTGCGGTGCCACCGGGTGCCGTGCCGCTGGAAGGTGTGCCGGATGCTTCGCTGTTCTCGCTCACGGGATCGATTGTCCCAGGGCGAGCGCCGGCGTCGTCAGTCGCAGCGCGGAGCGATGAAGCCGTCACTGCCCGTCTTGACGTAGGCGTCGGAGACGAACTGGCCGTTGGCGATGTTGTCCCAGAGGTTCGACGTGCCGTACGGGCCGGAGACCCACTCCCCCCGGCTCTGGCAGTAGACCGGGACGCTCATCCCGTACGGCAGGGTCCGGACGATCCCGTACTGCGTGCCCGGTCCCCGGCGGACGTTGACGCGGTAGCCGGGCGCGATCGGGTAGACGACGGTGCTCGCGGCGAGCGCCGTCACCTCCCCGGCCGCGGCGGCCGCCCCGGTGTCCGTCGTCGCCGTGCCGGCCGTGTTCTCCTCAACACCCATGAGGGCCTCCCCCGTTGAAAGCGATGCGTGTGACGCGCAGGCTAACAAGCCCCACTCTCATCGCACGCACCATCGACTAGGCTCCGTGCGTCGCGCATGCGCACGAACACACGGGGGTGGGCGATGCCGCCGCTGCGAGGGGCCGGATCACATCCGGAAGCGGAGCATCCTGAGTACGCCGGGCAGTACCGTCTCCAGGCATGTCTCGGAGCGGGTGGCATGGGTGTCGTGCACCTGGCGCGCTCCCCCTCCGGCCTGCAGCTCGCGGTGAAGGTCGTGCACCGCCAGCACGCGGCGGACCCGGAGTTCAGGGCGCGGTTCCGGCAGGAGGTCGAGGCGGCCCGGCGGGTCAGCGGGGCGTTCACCGCACCGGTCGTGGACGCCGATCCGACGGCCGCGCTGCCCTGGATGGCCACGCTGTACGTGCCCGGCCCGACGCTCTCCGAGCAGGTCAAGCGGAACGGGCCGATGAGCCCGGCCGAGCTGCGCAGGCTCACCGCGGGACTCGCCGAGGCCCTGCGCGACATCCACCGGGCCGGAGTCATCCACCGTGATCTCAAGCCGAGCAATGTGCTGCTGCCCGACTCCGGGCCCAAGGTCATCGACTTCGGGATCTCCCGGCCGTACGACAGCGATCTGCGCACGGAGACGGGCAAGCTGATCGGTTCGCCGCCCTACATGGCGCCCGAGCAGTTCCAGCGGCCACGCGAGGTCGGGCCCGCCGCGGACGTGTTCGCCCTCGGAGCGGTGCTGGTCCACGCGGCGACGGGCCGTGGGCCCTTCGACTCGGACAGCCCCTACATCGTCGCCTACCAGGTGGTGCACGACGAGGCCGATCTCGCCGGAGTGCCCACGGACCTCGCTCCGCTCGTCGGGCGCTGCCTGGCGAAGGACCCCGCCGAGCGCCCCACTCCCGACGAGATCATGAGGGAGCTGCATCCGCCGTCCTACGAGGCCGCCGCCTTCATACCCATGCAGCGCAAGCCGCTCCCCGTGGAGTCGGCGGACGCCCCCGAGGAGACCACGCACGTGCGGGCCGGGGACGGGCTGCCGGGCGGGACGGGCAAGGGCAGGCGCACCGGGCTGCGGATCGCGGCCGTCGCCGCGGTGTCCGCGCTGGTGGCGGGAGGGATCTGGGCGGCCGGCGCGTGGAGCGGCTCCGGGGCGCCGGAGGAAGGGCCCGGCGGGGAGGCCGGGCGTTCTGCGGCGTTCACGCCCTGGCGGACACCGCTGGGGGCCGAGGGGAGCTCCACACCGGCGTGCGCCCCGGCCGGCTCCGCGCTCCACTGCGTCGCCGCGGGGTACGGCACCGCCCGGCTCGATCCGTCGGACGGCCGGGTGATCTGGTCGCACAGGGACACGTCGTCGAAGGGCTCCGGCCCGGTGTCCGGGGGCACGAGGCCCGGAAGCACGGTCTCCGAGGAGGCGTACGCCGTCGCGTCGGGCGGAGTGCTCCGGGCGTACGCCCCCGGTACGGGCACCGAGCTCTGGCACACGGACCTCTCCGCGTACCTCGACGACCCCTTCCCGGCGGGGGACGTCCTGCTGATGACCCGCCAGGACGGCACGCTCCAGGCGCTCGACGCGCGCACCGGCGCGTCGCGCTGGCAACACGCCGTCCCCGGGCACCGGGCACCGGCCTATGCGCTGTACGAGGACGGGACCGGCACCGCGTACGTCTTCGAGAACTCCGCGCGGGGCACCACCACCCTCGTCACGGCGATCGAGGCGGGGACCGGCGACACGGTCTGGCAGCGCAGGCTGGACGGCATGCTCACCCCGGCCGGGGCGTCGGACGGCGTACTCCTGCTGACGGTCATGAACGAGAAGGCCCAGACGACAGGGCTCGTCCGATACGACCCGGCGCGGCGCGAGACGGCCCGGGTGCCGCTGCCCTTCCGGATGAACGGCCCGGAGCTCGTGATGGACGGTGACACCGCCCTGCTGCTGGAGCGCGGCGGGACGCTGCTGGCCGTCGACGTCCGTCCGGGCACGGCCCCGGCCGAGCGGTGGCGGCTGGAGACGGCCGTCAGCACGACCTCGGCGCCGGTGCTGGGAGCGGGCGGCCGGCTGTACTTCTCGGCGGCGGACGGGCGGCTGCTCGCCGTCGATACGGAGCACGGGACGCTGCTCGGCCAGACGCGGCCCAGGCTGAGGGCAGGGAAGCTCGGCGCCGCCTCGTCGCTGCCCGCCCCGGTGGTGCTCGGCCGGGGTGTCGTCGGCACCGCCCCGGACGGGTCCGTCTTCGCCGTGGACGCGGACGACCCCGCCCACTGGTGAGACCAGGGACGGGGCCGGACGGGACCGCTCCGATCGGAGTGGGTCAGCCGAGCTTGGAGACGTCGCGGACCGCGCCCTTGTCCGCGCTGGTCGCCATCGCGGCGTACGCGCGCAGCGCCTGGGAGACCTTGCGGTCGCGGTTCTTCGGCGCGTACACGCCGTTCAGCGCCTCGCGGCGGGTGTCGAGCTCGGCGTCGTCGACGAGGAGCTCGATGGAGCGGTTCGGGATGTCGATCCTGATCCGGTCGCCGTCCTCGACGAGCGCGATGGTGCCTCCGGACGCGGCCTCGGGCGAGGCGTGGCCGATGGAGAGGCCCGATGTGCCGCCGGAGAAGCGGCCGTCGGTGACCAGGGCGCAGGTCTTTCCGAGGCCGCGGCCCTTGAGGAACGACGTCGGGTAGAGCATCTCCTGCATGCCGGGGCCGCCCTTGGGGCCCTCGTAGCGGATGACGATGACATCGCCGTGCGTGATCTCCTTGCGGAGGATCTTGTCGACGGCGTCCTCCTGCGACTCGCAGACGACGGCCGGTCCCTCGAAGGTCCAGATCGACTCGTCGACGCCCGCCGTCTTCACGACACAGCCGTCCACGGCGAGGTTCCCCTTGAGGACCGCCAGGCCGCCGTCCTTGGAGTAGGCGTGCTCCATGTCGCGGATGCAGCCTCCGGCCGCGTCCGTGTCGAGGGTGTCCCAGCGCTCGGACTGCGAGAAGGCGGTCGCGCTGCGGACGCAGCCCGGGGCGGCGTACCAGAGCTCGACGGCCTCGGGGGACGGGGAGCCGCCGCGGACGTCCCAGTTCTTCAGCCACTCGTCGAGGCTGCCGGAGTGCACCGCGTGCACGCCTTCGTTGAGCAGACCGCCGCGGTGAAGCTCACCGAGGAGGGCGGGGATGCCGCCGGCCCGGTGGACGTCCTCCATGTAGTACGTGCCGCCGGGCGCCACGTTGGGGGCGACCTTCGCGAGGCAGGGGACACGCCGGGAGATCTCGTCCATCTCCGGAAGGCCGAAGTCGAGCCCTGCCTCCTGGGCGGCGGCCAGCAGGTGGAGGATCGTGTTGGTGGAACCGCCCATCGCGATGTCGAGGGCCATGGCGTTCTCGAATGCCTCGCGGCCGGCGATGCTGCGGGGCAGGACGGAGTGGTCGTCCTCCTCGTAATAACGCTTGGTGATCTCGACGATCGTGCGGCCGGCGTTCTCGTACAGCGCCTTGCGGGCGGTGTGGGTAGCGAGGACCGAGCCGTTTCCGGGAAGGGCCAGGCCGATCGCCTCGGCGAGACAGTTCATCGAGTTGGCGGTGAACATGCCCGAACAGCTGCCGCAGGTGGGGCAGGCGTTCTCCTCGATACGGAGGATGTCCGCGTCGGAGATCTTGTCGTTGACCGCGTCCGAGATCGCGTCGACGAGATCGAGGGTGCGGACCGTGCCGTCGACGAGTGTGGTCTTGCCGGCCTCCATCGGCCCGCCGGAGACGAACACCACGGGGATGTTGAGGCGCAGCGCGGCCATCAGCATGCCGGGGGTGATCTTGTCGCAGTTGGAGATGCAGATCAGGGCGTCGGCGCAGTGGGCCTCAACCATGTACTCGACGCTGTCCGCGATGAGGTCGCGGGAGGGCAGGCTGTAGAGCATGCCGCCGTGGCCCATGGCGATGCCGTCGTCCACCGCGATGGTGTTGAACTCGCGGGGCACCGCGCCCGCCGCCTTGATCGCCTCGGAGACGATCCGGCCGACGGGGGCGAGGTGGGTGTGGCCCGGCACGAACTCCGTGAAGGAGTTGGCCACCGCGATGATCGGCTTGCCGATGTCCTCGCTCGCTACCCCGGACGCACGCATAAGGGCGCGCGCGCCCGCCATGTTGCGGCCGTGTGTGACTGTGCGGGACCTCAGCTGGGGCATCGTCTCTCGCTCCTTCGACAGAAAAGACTGCTTACGAGCGTACGCCTCGACTCCACGATTTGGACACTCTGTCCGGATAACGGGACGAGGCGACCGCTGGGTGGGCGGTACGCCGATCCGTGGTGACGCTCGGCGGACGGGGACTATTCCGTCAGATAGCGCTGGAGCGTGGGAGCGACCATCTCGATGATCTTCTCCGGGTCCGCCGATGCGAGCGGCTCCGCCCCGACCACGTACCGCAGGACCGCGATGCCGATCATGTGCGAGGCCGCCAGTTCGGCGCGGAGGGTCGGATCGGGGACGTCCAGGTCCGCCGCGATCCGCTCCAGCAGCCGCCGCAGCACGAAGCCGCGCAGCACCTTCGCCGCCGCCTCGTGGGTCAGCGCGGAGCGGAGGACCGCCAGCACGGGCGCCCGGGTCACCGGGTTCTCCCATACGCCGAAGAAGAAGCGGGCCAGCCGCTCCCCCAGGTCCTGCCGGGGGCCCTCCAGGATCGAGGGGATGACGAGCGCCGGCTCGAAGGAGAGCTCGACGGCGGCGGCGAAGACCTCGTCCTTCGTGCCGAAGTAGTGGTGGACCAGGGCGGCGTCGACCTCGGCGGCCTTGGCGATGCCCCGGACCGACGTCCTGTCGTAGCCCCGCTCGGCGAACTCCGTGCGGGCCGCTTCGAGGATGCGGGTCCTGGTGTCGGGGCCCGCGGCACGCTCACCGCGGGAGGGGCGGCCCCGGCGCCGGGGGGCGGGGTCGTCACTGCCCGGAGTCACTGGCGGGGCGCCCGCGCCGACGAGGCCAGATGGAGCCGGGTGAAGGCGAGCGCTTCCGCGAGGTCGGCCTCGCGTTCGGCCGACGACATGGCGCGGCGGGTGTTGACCTCGATGACCACATGGCCGTCGAAGGAGCTGCGGGCCAGCCGCTCCAGCAGCTCCGCGCACGGCTGGTCGCCCCGGCCGGGCACCAGGTGCTCGTCCTTGCCGGACCCCTTGCCGTCGGCGAGGTGGACATGGGCGAGCCGGTCCCCCATCCGGTCCACCATGGCCAGGCTGTCGGTCCGCGCGGTCGAGGTGTGCGAGAGGTCCACGGTGAAGTGCCGGTAGTCGTCGTTGCTGACGTCCCAGGCGGGGGCGTACGCGAGCATCTCGCGGTCCTTGTAGCGCCACGGGTACATGTTCTCGACGGCGAAGCGCACATCGGTCTCGTCGGCCATGCGCCAGATGCCGGTGACGAAGTCCCGGGCGTAGTTGCGCTGCCAGCGGAACGGGGGATGGACGACCACCGTCGACGCCCCGAGCTTCTCCGCCGCGGCCCTGGCCCGCTGGAGCTTCACCCACGGGTCGGTGGACCACACCCGCTGGGTGATCAGCAGACAGGGCGCGTGCACGGCGAGGATCGGCACCTGGTGGTAGTCCGAGAGCCGCTGGAGGGCCTCGATGTCCTGGCTGACGGGGTCGGTCCAGACCATGACCTCGACACCGTCGTAGCCCAGGCGCGCGGCGATCTCGAAGGCCGTCGCCGTCGACTCCGGATAGACCGAGGCCGTCGACAGGGCGACCTTCGCATCCGGGATGCGCACCACTGGTTCTGCCACGTGGACAGGGTACGGGCCAGCGGTGCGCCTCACCGAGGGACGGTGGCGGAAAGTGAGAAGGACCATGGCCTGACCGGCGGGGCCGCCTCCGCCGGTCAGGCGAGTGCGGCCTGCTGCGCCGGCAGGTGGTCGAGGCGGCGCAGGATGACGCCCTCGCGCAGGGCCCAGGGGCAGATCTCCAGCTCCTCGACCTCGAACAGGTCCATCGCTCCCTCCGCCACCAGCGCCCCTGCCAGCAGCTGCGCGGCCCGCCCCTCGGTGACTCCGGGGAGGCCGCCGCGCTGCTCCACGGTCATCGCCGCCAGCTTCGGCACCCACTCCTCCAGGGACTTGCGGGTGAGGACGCGCTGGACGTACAGGCCCTCGGCCGAGCGGGCGGCGCCCGAGATCCTGGCGAGCTGCCGGAACGTCTTGGAGGTGCCGACAACGTGGTCGGGCGGGCCCAGCCTGGTGAACTCGCCGACCGTACGCGCGATACCGGCGCGGACATGGCGGCGCAGCGCCCGTACGTCGGCCGGGTCCGGCGGGTCGCCCGGGAGCCAGCCGGCCGTGAGGCGTCCGGCGCCGAACGGCAGCGAGACGGCGGCGTCGGGCTCCTCGTCCATGCCGTACCCGACCTCCAGCGAGCCGCCGCCGATGTCCAGGACCAGCAGCTTCCCCGCGGACCAGCCGAACCAGCGGCGGGCCGCCAGGAAGGTCAGCCGGGCCTCCTCCTCGCCGCTGAGGACGGCGAGGGCCACGCCGGTCTCCTCCCGCACCCGGGTCAGCACCTCGTCCGCGTTGCTCGCCTCGCGCACGGCCGAGGTGGCGAACGCCAGCACGTCCTCGCAGCCCTTGTCCTCGGCCGCCTGAAGGGCGTCGGTGACCGTCGCCACGAGGCGGTCCACGCCCTCGGGGCCGATGGCGCCGTCCCTGTCGAGGAGTTCGGCGAGCCGCAGTTCCGCCTTGTGCGAGTGTGCGGGCAGCGGACGGGCGCCGGGGTGGGCGTCCACCACCAGCAGGTGCACCGTGTTCGACCCCACGTCGAGGACTCCGAGTCTCATACGGGCACGCTACTGCGGCTTACTCTGGGCGCGTGCCAAAGACGAAAAAGGCGAAGCCGGACAAAGCCACGAAGAAGCAGCGGAATGCGAAGCGGGAGATGCAGCAGCCGGAAGCAACGGGGCCGGACGGGCCCGACGAGAAGGGGCTCGACTTCGCGCGGGCCTGGGTCGAGTTCCCCGACCCCTCCGACGACGAGCAGGTCTACCGCTGCGATCTGACCTGGCTGACGTCCCGGTGGTCCTGCATCTTCGGCAGCGGCTGCCAGGGCATCCAGGCGGGCCGCGCGGACGACGGGTGCTGCACGCTGGGCGCGCACTTCTCCGACAAGGACGACGAGAAGCGGGTGGCCGGGCACGTGGCGCGGCTCACACCGGAGATCTGGCAGTTCCACGACGTCGGTACGAATTCGGGCTGGGTCGGCGTCGACGAGGACGGCGAACGCCAGACGCGGCGCTGGGAGGGCTCCTGCATCTTCCAGAACCGTCCCGGGTTCGAGGGCGGCGCGGGCTGTTCCCTGCACATCCTGGCCCTGCGGGAGGGCAAGGAGCCGCTGGAGACCAAGCCCGACGTCTGCTGGCAGCTGCCGGTCCGCCGCACGTACGACTGGATCGACCGGCCCGACGACACCCGGGTGCTCCAGATCTCGATCGGGGAGTACGACCGGCGGGGCTGGGGACCGGGCGGGCACGACCTGCACTGGTGGTGCACCTCGGCGACCTCGGCGCACGGGGCCGGGGAGCCGGTCTATGTGTCCTACCGTCCCGAGCTCACCGAGATGATGGGCGAGGAGGCCTACGCCCGGCTGGCCGAGCTGTGCGAGCAGCGGCTGGCCTCGCTGCTGCCGATGGCACCGCATCCGGCGGACCCTGCCTGAGACGGGCCCGCCGCCGCTTCGCGAATGGCGGCCCGGGGCGCGGCGGACGAACGTTCCGCCGGGCTCCCGGGCCGCCGTTGCGGTCATCCGGCCGGCCCGGACGGGGAGCCCGGCCCGCTCGTCGGGCCGGAGGAGGGAGCGGGCTCGCCCGTTCCGTCGGGCGGTGAGGGTGCGGGTGGGTCCGTCGGCTGCTCCGACGGCTGCTCCGTCGGTGTGGGCGTGGGCGTCGGCTCGGGCGAGGGCGGCGGGTCCGGGGTCGGACCGGTGGACGGCGGCGGGGTGGACGGCGCGGGGCTCGGGGACTCCGACGACGGGTCCGGGGCCGGGCCCGGGCTCCCGGGGCGCGTGGTCGCTGCGCCGCGACCCGTGATCGCGACCGCGGACCCCGAGGGGGAGAGCACCACACGGGCGCTCCAGGCGCCGCGCGGTTCTGCCGCGCTGTTCACGTAGACGTAGAAGGTGACGCTGCGCCCGGGGGCGACCGTGCCCGATGTGCGGCTCAGGCGCAGCCACGGGGCGTCCGCGCGGGCGGACCAGGCGACGGCCTCGGTGCCGGTCGCGGTGAGCGTGACCGCCGTACGGCTGCCGGAGGAGCGGGCCGAGACCGCGAGGGTGCCCGTGCCCGGCCCGTCCGCTCCCACGCTGATGACCTCGGCCGAGACGTCGGGCGTCCGGGGGTCCTCGGTGAAGCGGCCGTTCGCGTCGGGGCGGGCGTTGCCCGCGTTCGCGTAGTGGTCGTACGAGTCGTCGTCGAGCGAGGACTCCCCGTCGCTGTCCGCCGCGCTGACCGAGGTGTCGCGGCCCTCGCCGGTCAGCGGCGCGCCCCGGTAGGCGGCCCACAGGGCGATCACCGGGGCGGCGACGACGGTCGCCACGACCGTCGTCGTCACGACCCTGGCGCGGACCCTGTCCCGGCGCGCGGCATGGTCCTTGGGGTCCAGCGGGAAGCCGGTCCGGCCGAAGCGGGGCGCGCCGGACCGGGACCGCCTGGCGTGGGTCAGCGCGACGCGCACGGAGGGCAGGGGTGCCTCGACGACCGGCAGCGCGGCGGCCGGAGTGACGGCCGCTCCCGGCCACGGCCCGGTCGCACCGGCCCGCTCGGCGGCGCGTCGGCAGCGCGGGCAGTCGTCGACGTGCCGGACGAGCTCCCTGCGCAGCGTGGCGGAGAGCAGGACCTGGTGGGTGCCGGTGAGCCGGGCGACGGTCGGGCAGTCGCCCTTCTCCACCACGGCGAGGGCGGCGCGCGTGCGCTCCACCTCGCAGGCCGCACCGGCCAGCAGCTCCCGTGCGCCGGCGGGGTCGAGGCCGAGGACGGCGGCTACGGCGCGCGGGGTGAGTTTGTGGCGCACGGCGAGCTCCAGCGCCTCGCGCTGCTCGGGGGTGGTGCCCGCGGCCTCGGGCCAGGCCAACTGCGCGAGTTCGCGCCGGCGCGCTTCGGCCGCCGGTGACTCGGTGGGGCCGCCGGGAACGGCGGCGGTGTCCGGGGTGGCGCGGCTCCCGGGCGCGGGGGCGGCCTGCCTGCGGTGCGCCTGACGGCCGCGCCGCTGCTCGGTGAGCGCCCGGAGGCACGTCCACCTGGCCAGGGCGTACAGCCAGGATTTACGTTCCTCCTCGGCTGCCGGGCACCGGCCGTCCTGCCGTTCCGCGATCGCGAGGACCGAGCCGAGCGCCTCGGTGGCGGCCTCGTGGTCGCAGAGCACGGAGAGGCAGTAGGTGAACAGGCCGTCGAGGTACGGCTCGTAACGTGCGGGCGTTCGCTGCGCCGACGGGCGGGCCGCGCGGCGGTGCGTCCGGTGTGCGCCGGTGGGGTGTGTGGGGGTCTCCAGCCTGCTGCTCGTCACGGGGCGACCGTAGGCAGAAGGTGGCCCGGCCCTGACAGCACTTTCCTACATTTAATCCTTACGGGTGACGGTCTCCCTCGAAAGAGGACAGGAATCCCGTATTCCTCCGGAACTACCGCATCGGGCACATGTTCGCTTCCCCTGCCCACGGCCGGTGCTGTCAGACCCCACCTATACGGTGACGCCATGGCTGCCCGTACGAAAACCGCGAAGGACCGGCCGTCCTACCGCTGCACCGAATGCGGCTGGACGACGGCCAAATGGCTCGGCCGCTGCCCGGAGTGCCAGGCCTGGGGGACGGTCGAGGAGTTCGGCGGCGCCCCCGCGGTGCGCACGACCGCCGCGGGCCGGGTCTCCACCGCCGCCCTGCCGATCGGCCAGGTCGACAGCCGGCAGGCCACCGCGCGCTCGACCGGGGTCGGGGAGCTGGACCGCGTGCTCGGCGGCGGGCTGGTGCCGGGTGCCGTCGTGCTGCTCGCCGGCGAGCCGGGCGTCGGCAAGTCGACGCTGCTGCTGGACGTGGCCGCCAAGGCGGCGAGCGACGACCACCGCACTCTCTACGTCACCGCCGAGGAGTCCGCGAGCCAGGTGCGCCTGCGGGCCGACCGGATCAGGGCGATCAACGACCATCTGTATCTGGCCGCGGAGACGGACCTCTCCGCGGTCCTGGGACATCTGGACGCGGTGAAGCCGTCCCTTCTCGTCCTGGACTCCGTGCAGACGGTCGCCTCCCCGGAGATCGACGGCGCGCCCGGCGGCATGGCGCAGGTCCGCGAGGTCGCGGGCGCGCTCATCAGGGCGTCGAAGGAGCGCGGCATGGCCACGCTCCTCGTCGGCCACGTCACCAAGGACGGGGCGATCGCGGGGCCGCGCCTCCTGGAGCACCTCGTCGACGTGGTGCTCTCCTTCGAGGGCGACCGGCACGCCCGCCTCCGGCTCGTGCGCGGCGTCAAGAACAGGTACGGCGCGACGGACGAGGTCGGCTGCTTCGAGCTGCACGACGAGGGCATCACCGGCCTCGCCGACCCCTCGGGCCTCTTCCTCACCCGGCGTGACGAGCCCGTGCCGGGCACCTGCCTGACGGTCACCCTGGAGGGCAAGCGCCCCCTCGTCGCCGAGGTCCAGGCGCTGACGGTCGATTCGCAGATCCCTTCACCCCGGCGCACCACCTCAGGCCTGGAGACCTCCCGGGTCTCGATGATGCTGGCCGTCCTGGAGCAGCGGGGCAGGATCAGCGCGCTCGGCAAGCGGGACATCTACAGCGCGACGGTGGGCGGCGTGAAGCTCACCGAGCCCGCGGCGGACCTCGCGATCGCCCTGGCCCTGGCCAGCGCGGCCAGCGACACCCCGCTCCCGAAGAACCTGGTCGCGATCGGTGAGGTGGGTCTCGCCGGGGAGGTCAGAAGGGTGACCGGGGTCCAGCGCAGACTGGCCGAGGCGTACCGTCTGGGGTTCAAGCACGCCCTGGTCCCGAGGGACCCGGGGAAGGTCCCCGCCGGTATGAAGGTCACGGAAGTCGCCGACATGGGTGACGCTCTCAGAGTCCTCCCCCGCCGGTCTCGTCAGGACGGACCACAGGAGGACGGCGCGCGCCGGTAGACTTTGCCCTGGTCTCGCCCGCCCGTACGAACGGTATGAGGGACGCAAGGGCACCGCAAACCTGTGACCGGAGGAGTGCAGTGGCAGCCAACGACCGGGCAGCAACGCCCGGAAAGTCCGGCCAAGGCACGGGTAACGAGGCGCTGATGCGCGCCTCGTTGAGCGCGGTCGCGCCCGGCACGGCCCTCCGCGACGGACTGGAGCGCATCCTCCGCGGCAACACCGGCGGGCTGATCGTTCTCGGCATGGACAGAACCGTCGAATCGATGTGTACCGGCGGCTTCGTGCTGGACGTCGAGTTCACCGCGACCCGCCTGCGCGAACTGTGCAAGCTGGACGGCGCGATGATCCTCGACAAGGACATGACCAAGATCCTGCGGGCCGGCGTCCAGCTGGTCCCGGACGCCTCCATCCCCACCGAGGAGACGGGCACCCGTCACCGCACGGCGGACCGGGTCTCCAAGGCCTGCGGCTTCCCCGTGGTCTCGGTCTCCCAGTCGATGCGGTTGATCGCTCTGTACGTCGACGGGGAGCGGCGGGTCCTGG
The DNA here is from genome assembly GCF_053593715.1 of Streptomyces sp. NPDC002125. NCBI lineage: Bacteria > Bacillati > Actinomycetota > Actinomycetes > Kitasatosporales > Streptomycetaceae > Streptomyces > Streptomyces sp. NPDC002125. Next base: position 17,965 of record NZ_JBSFDD010000013.1, read on the forward strand.
AGGAGTCCTCCGCGATCCTGTCCCGCGCCAACCAGGCGCTCGCCACCCTGGAGCGGTACAAGCTCCGGCTGGACGAGGTCGCCGGGACGCTCTCCGCGCTGGAGATCGAGGACCTGGTGACCGTCCGGGACGTGACGGCGGTCTCGCAGCGCCTGGAGATGGTGCGCAGGATCGCCACCGAGATCGCCGAGTACGTGGTGGAACTGGGCACCGACGGCCGCCTTCTGGCACTCCAGCTGGACGAGTTGATCGCGGGCGTGGAGCCGGAGCGGGAGCTGGTCGTGCGCGACTACGTCCCCGAGCCGACCGCGAAGCGGTCCCGTACGGTCGCGGAGGCGCTCTCCGAGCTGGACACGCTCACCCACACCGAGCTGCTCGAACTTCCGGTGGTGGCGCGGGCTCTGGGGTACAGCGGCTCGCCCGAGACGCTGGACTCGGCCGTCTCCCCCCGGGGCTTCCGGCTGCTGGCGAAGGTGCCCCGGCTGCCCGGGGCGATCATCGAGCGCCTGGTGGAGCACTTCGGCGGCCTGCAGAAGCTGCTCGCCGCCAGCGTGGACGACCTCCAGGCGGTGGACGGCGTCGGCGAGGCGCGGGCCAGGAGCGTGCGGGAGGGCCTCTCGCGGCTGGCGGAGTCCTCGATCCTCGAACGGTACGTCTGAGGGCTGTCCCGGATCGCGCCGGAACGGCACCCGGCCCGCCACGCGGGCGGCCCGGCACGGAGCCGCGGGCGTCAGTCCTTGGCCAGGACGAACACGGAGCCGCGGGCGTCAGTCCTTGGCCAGGACGAACGACGCGCGCTGAACGCTCTCGCCCGGGACCTTGGCCTCCAGCAGATACGTCCCCGGCCCCGCGACACCCGCCGGGGGCGTCGCGCACTTGGGCGCGCTCTTCTTCCGGTCCCAGTCCACGGTGTGGACCACGGCCGAGTTCGCCGGGATCCTCAGGAAGAGGGAGCCGGCCTTCGGGCAGTCGGCGGAGGACCACAGCTGCTCGTCGTCCTCACCGGCTTCGGTGATCGTGAGCACCGCGCTCCTGGGACCCAGATCGGCCTTGCAGTCGGCGGCCGAGGTGTTCCTGGCGGTCAGCCGGAAGCGCGGCTTGTCGTCGGGGCCGAAGCTGAGATCCGTCTTCAGGGTCAACTGGAGTGCGCCCGGGGTGCAGTTGGGGAGCGAGGAGCCGGCCGGCACCTGCTGCCCGCCGCTCGTGCCGCCGCTCGCGTCCGCACCCGTACCGGCCCCTCCGGCCCCTCCGGAGCCGCCGGACCCGGCGGTGTCCGAGCCCTCGGTCCCGCCTGAGCCCGAGGTGCTGCCGGTTCCACCGGTGCCTCCGGTTCCACCGGTGCCGGTGTCCCCCGACTCGTCGCGCCCGCCCGGGGGTTGGCCGACGACCGGGCCCGAGCTGGACGGTCCGGGTGTGATGGACGGCGCGGGTTCCGAGTCCCCCGGCTTCCCGTCGTCCTGTCCGCCGCCTCCGTCGCCGCCCGAGGTGAGTGCCCATGCGGCCAGCGCCGCGAGCAGCGCGACCACCAGCACCGCTACTGCTCTCCTACGCCAGTAGATGCTGGAGGGAAGCGGACCGACCGGATTGCGCATAGATCCCACGGACCGAACTGTACGAGAGATCCAGGCCAACTCCGGCCCCCAACCCCCGCTCTGATCGACAAGTTTTCCGGATCATCATCACGGCCGGACCGTTCCCGGGCGCTAACAGCCGCTTTGCACCGCTCGGAACTCGTCCGCCCCGTACGAAGGGACAGAACGGGTGGCGATATCACCCCGTGAGCCCCCAGCCGGGCCCGACACCCCCCGGGGCCGTGCACATCGTGTGCTCTTCCGTGCCAGGATCGAGAGTGCGATGACTGCCACGACTTCGACTCAGACGCCCCCCGCCTCCCTCCACACCCCCGTCATCGGGTGGTTCGAGCAGCACGCCCGCGATCTGCCCTGGCGCCGCCCCGAAGCGGGTGCCTGGGGTGTGATGGTGAGCGAATTCATGCTGCAGCAGACCCCGGTGAACCGGGTCCTCCCGGTCTACGAGCAGTGGATGGCCCGCTGGCCGCGCCCCGCGGACCTGGCCGCCGATGCACCCGGCGAAGCCGTCCGCGCCTGGGGCCGGCTCGGCTACCCGCGCCGTGCGCTCCGGCTGCACGGGGCCGCGCAGGCGATAACGGAACGCCACGGCGGCGATGTGCCGAGCGAGCACGGCCAGTTGCTCGCACTGCCCGGGATCGGGGAGTACACGGCCGCGGCCGTGGCCTCGTTCGCCTACGGGCAGCGTCATGCCGTGCTCGACACGAACGTCCGCAGGGTGTTCGCCCGGGCGGCCACCGGCATCCAGTACCCGCCGAACGCGACGACCGCGGCCGAGCGCAAGCTCGCCCGCGCGCTGCTCCCCGAGGAGGACGAGACGGCCGCCCGCTGGGCGGCGGCCACGATGGAACTCGGCGCACTGGTGTGCACCGCGAAGAACGAGGACTGCACGCGCTGCCCGATCGCCGGACAGTGCGCCTGGCGGCTGGCGGGGAAGCCCGCCCACGAGGGGCCGCCGCGCCGCGGCCAGACCTACGCCGGTACGGACCGGCAGGTGCGGGGCCGGCTGCTGGCGGTGCTGCGCGACGCGGTCACCCCGGTGCCGCAGTCCGCGCTGGACGCGGTGTGGGAGGAGCCCGTGCAGCGGGCGCGCGCCCTGGACGGGCTCGTCGCCGACGGACTCGTCGAGCCTCTGGCGAACGGCCGGTACCGGCTGCCCCTGACCTGACCTCGTACGACGGACCGGCTGTCCATCGGCTGTTACACAACCGATGGACAGCCGTGCGTCCGCGTACGGCTGCTCCGCACAGCCTCGTGACAACGCCTCCGTAACGTCATCGGACGTCGGCGACGGGACCACCCGCCGGCAGCGGTACGACGGGGATCCACGGGGACGGAGGCGGTTGTGATGGCGCAGGGCGAGGTGCTCGCATTCGAGGAGTACGTGCGTACCAGGCAGGACGCGCTGCTGCGCAGCGCACGCCGGCTGGTTCCCGACCCCGTGGACGCGCAGGACCTGCTGCAGACCGCGCTGGTCCGCACCCTCGGCCGCTGGGACGGCATCGAGGACAAGTCGCTCGCGGACGCCTATCTGCGCCGCGTCATGATCAACACGCGTACGGAGTGGTGGCGGGCCCGCAAGCTCGACGAGGTCCCCACCGACCAGCTCCCCGACGCGAGCGTCGACGACGGTGCCGAGCAGCGCGCCGACCGCGCCCTGCTCATCGACGTACTCGGCGTGCTGGCTCCGAAGCAGCGCAGCGTCGTCGTGCTGCGACACTGGGAGCAGATGAGCACGGAGGAGACGGCCGCGGCGCTCGGCATGTCGGCCGGTACGGTGAAGAGCACGCTGCACCGCGCCCTGGCACGACTGCGCCAGGAGCTGGAGGACCGCGCGGCCCGGAGCCGTGCGGTCGAGGAGGCACCGGCGCGGATACCCGCACAGCCGGACAGGCGTCATGACGAGCGGGGGCGGGAGCGGTGCGCGGCCTGACAGGCGGTGGGGGCGGCACGGCCGCCGGTCGCGGGAGACTCGGGGCCGGTCTGGCGGCGGGGAGCACGGCACTGGCCGGGCTCGCCGCCGTCGGGCTGTTCTGCTCCGGCTGTTCCACAGGAGGCACGGGCACGCGCGACGAGGGGCCCGCGGGCACCCAGCAGGTGGCACGGGCGACGCCGTCGAGCGCCGCCGCCACCGGCACGGCGCGCCCGGCCCCCCGGGTGGACGCCGTGGCGCTCGTGAAGTCCGATCCGAAGGTGGACCGGGCGCTCAAGGCCGGTCTGAAGCCCTGCGCGGGCGACCAGTACCCGGTCGACACCTCGTACGGCACGCTCACGGGCGGCCCCTCGGCCGATGTCGTGGTCAACGTGATGACCTGCGGTGATCTGGTGGGGGTCGGTACCTATGTCTACCGGCGGGACGCCGACGGTTCCTACGGGAACGTCTTCGCCGCCGAGGTGCCCGCGGTCTACGGGACGATCGACCGGGGCGACCTGGTGGTGACGACCCAGGTGTACGGCTCGAAGGACTCGGTGGCGTACCCCTCGGGCGAGGACGTCGTCACCTACCGCTGGGCCTCCGGCCGCTTCACCGAGACCGACCGGGTGCACAACGAATTCAACCGGGCCGTCGGCAGCGGGGAGGACGCACTCCCCGCACCGCAGACGGCACAGAACTGAGAGCCGTTCGCATGGCCGAGACCCATGTCCTCTTCGTCGAGGACGACGACGTCATCCGCGAGGCCACCCAGCTCGCCCTGGAGCGGGTCGGCTTCACGGTCACCGCGGTGCCCGACGGCCTGCTGGGACTGGAAGCCTTCCGGGCGGACCGCCCTGACATCGCGCTGCTGGACGTGATGGTGCCCGGGCTCGACGGCGTCAGTCTGTGCCGGCGCATCCGGGACGAGTCGACGGTGCCGGTGATCATGCTGTCGGCGCGGGCCGACGCGATCGACGTGGTGCTCGGCCTGGAGGCGGGGGCCGATGACTACGTGACCAAGCCGTTCGACGGGGCCGTGCTCGTCGCCCGTATCCGGGCCGTGCTGCGGCGCTTCGGCCACGCGGCCGGGGCCGGCGGGCGGAGCGACGGCGGCGCCGGGGCGGGGGCCGGCGCGGACGGGGTGCTGGTGTTCGGCGACGTCGAGATCGACACCGAGGGCATGGAGGTGCGCAGGAGCGGCGCGCACGTAGGCCTGACGCCCACGGAGATGCGGCTGCTGCTGGAGTTCTCCGCGGCGCCTGGCACCGTGCTCTCCCGGGACAGGCTCCTGGAGCGGGTCTGGGACTACGGCTGGGGCGGGGACACCCGTGTCGTCGACGTCCATGTGCAGCGGCTGCGGACCAAGATCGGGCAGGACCGGATCGAGACGGTCCGCGGCTTCGGCTACAAGCTGCGCGCATGAGGCGGCTGGCGCTGCGGACCGGGGTCCGCTGGAAGATCAGCATCGCGATCGCCGCGGTCGGCGCGCTCATCGCGCTGGCGCTGAGCCTCGTCGTCCACAACGCGGCCCGGGTCTCGATGCTGGAGAACGCGCGCGAGGTGCAGCTGGAGCGGCTGCTCTTCGCCCAGCGGCTGTACGAGGCGACGAACACCCAGAAGCCGTCGCCGAAGTTCGGCTCCAAGATCAACGACCCGTCGCTGCCGAAGAGCCTGCGCGACCAGATACGGGACAACCGGCGGGCGACGCACGTCGACGAGTACGAGGACGGGGTACCCGACGTCTGGGCGGCCGTGCCGCTGGCCAACGGCGACGTCCTCTCCCTGCACACCCGCTTCGCCGACCGCAGCGCCACGATCATGGGCGACCTCGACCGGGCGCTGATCATCGGCTCGGTCTCGGTCGTCTTCGGCGGCTGCGCGCTGGGCGTCCTGATCGGCGGCCAGCTCTCCCGGCGGCTGCGCAAGGCCGCGGCGGCGGCCGGCAAGGTCGCGCAGGGCAACACAGAGGTGCGCGTGCGCGAGGCCGTCGGCGGTGTCGTACGGGACGAGACCGATGAGCTGGCCCGGGCCGTGGACGCGCTGACCGACGCGCTGAACGAGCGGATCGAGGCGGAGCGCCGGGTCACGGCCGACATCGCGCACGAGCTGCGCACCCCGGTGACCGGGCTGCTCACGGCGGCCGAGCTGCTGCCGCCGGGGCGGCCGACGGAGCTCGTACGGGACCGGGCCCAGGCCATGCGGACCCTGGTCGAGGACGTCCTGGAGGTGGCCAGGCTGGACAGCGCCTCGGAGCGGGCCGAGCTCCAGGAGCTGGCCCTCGGCGAGTTCGTCGGCCGCCGGGTCAGGCTGCTCGATCCGGAGATCACGGTGCGGGTGGTGCACGAGTCCTGGGTCTCCACCGATCCGCGGCGGCTGGAACGCATCCTGGGCAATCTGCTGGGCAACGCCGCCAAGCACGGGGCGGGGCCGGTCGAGGTCACGGTCGAGGGCCGGGTGGTACGGGTCCGCGACCACGGGCCGGGCTTCCCCGAGGCGCTGCTGCGGGAGGGGCCGAGCAGATTCCGTACCGGCAGCAGTGACCGTTCGGTGCGGGGGCACGGTCTGGGCCTGACCATCGCCACCGGGCAGGCGCGGGTCCTGGGCGCCCGGCTGACCTTCCGCAACGCGGGGCCGGCCGGGGGCGCCGAGGGCGGGGCGGTCGCCGTGCTGTGGCTGCCCGAGCACGCGCCGACGGACACCGGAAGCTTCCCGGTACTGCGGCAGGCGGACCTGGGCTGAACGTGCGCACGCGCCGGGGTCCCGGAGGCGAGTCGCCTCCGGGGCCCCGATGCGTGGTGTGCGGCTCGCTCGCGTGCGGCCCGCTCAGGCGTTCTGCGAGGCCTTGGCCGGCTCGGTCCCCGCGGTGGGAACGGCGTCGGAGGAACCTGCGGGAACCTCGTCGGCGGGACCTGCGGGGCCGTCCGAGGACGCCTCCGGCTTCCCGGCGCCCCGCAGCGGGACCTCCTTGACGAACACCGACGCGATCAGGGCGGTCACCGCGACCGAGCCGCCGACCAGGAAGGCGATGTGCGTCCCGGAGGCGACGGCGTACTCGTACGCCTCACGCACCACGTCCGGGAGCTTCGCCAGGCTCGACGCGTCCAGCTGCGCGGACTGCTCCGTCGCCCCGCCGCCGCCGCGCGCCGCCATCTCGTCCTGCACGCGTCCGTTGAACAGGGCGCCCATGATCGCGACGCCGAAGGAGCTGCCGAGCGTACGGAAGAGGGTGGTGGCGGACGAGGCGACACCCATGTCCTTGAGTTCGACGCTGTTCTGGGCGACGAGCATCGTGATCTGCATCAGGAAGCCCATGCCCGCGCCGAGCACCGCCATGTAGACACCGGAGGTGAGGCGTGTGGTGCCGGTGTCCATGGTGGAGAGCAGGAACAGCCCGGTGACCATCAGGGCGCTGCCGATGATCGGGAAGATCCGGTACTTGCCGGTGCTGGTCGTGACCCGGCCCGCGATCAGCGACACGACCATCATCGCCAGCAGCATCGGCAGGAGCAGCAGCCCTGAGTTGGTCGCGGACGCCCCCTGGACCGACTGCTGGTACAGCGGGAGGAAGAGCACCGCTCCGAACATCACGAAGCCGGCCATGAAGCCGATCACCGACATGAGGGTGAAGTTGCGGCTGCGGAAGATGTGCAGCGGCATGATCGGTTCGGCGGCCTTCGTCTCGACGAAGAGGAAGCCGACGAGGGAGGCGACGCCGAGGGCGATCAGCTCCATGATCACGGCGGAGCTCCAGGCGTACTCCGTACCGCCCCAGGTGGTGACCAGGACGATCGCGGTGATGCCCACGGTGAGGAGCGCGGCGCCCAGGTAGTCGACCTTGGCCTTCGACCGTTCCGTGCGCGGCAGGTGCAGCACGGCCGTGACCATGGCGAGCGCGATCACGCCGAGCGGGAGGTTGATGTAGAAGCTCCAGCGCCAGCCCAGGTGGTCGGTGATGACGCCGCCGACCAGCGGTCCGCCGATCATGGCGATCGCCATGACGCCGGCCATCATGCCCTGGTACCTGCCGCGCTCCCGGGGCGGGACCAGGGCACCGATGATCGACATCACTCCGACCATCAGGCCGCCGGCGCCGAGGCCCTGCACCGCGCGGAAGCCGATCAACTGGCCCATGTCCTGGGCCATGCCGCTCAGCACGGAGCCGACCAGGAAGATCACGATGGACGCGAGGAACACGCCCTTGCGTCCGTAGAGGTCGCCGAGCTTGCCCCAGATGGGGGTGGAGGCGGCGGTGGCCAGGGTGTAGGCGGTGACCACCCAGGACAGGTGTTCCATGCCGCCCAGGTCACCCACGATCGTCGGCATCGCGGTGCCGACGATCAGGTTGTCGAGCATGGCCAGCAGCATCGTGATCATCAGGGCGAGTACGACCACCCTGACGCTGCGTGCCTGTGGTTCGGCCGGCTGGTCCGCCGCCTTCTTGAGCTCCGCCATGTCCTTCTCCCCTGATCCCCTGATCGCGCTGACTGCCACCGGCCCCGGCACTTACTTGCCGCCCGGCTAGTTGACTACACTGCGGGAAGGTAGACCCGTAACTAGCCGGTCGTCAAGTAAGTTAGTGGGAGAGTCGCATGGGCAGCACGCCGCAGCCTCGCCGGGGCAACACCCGCCAGCGCATTCAGGACGTCGCCCTGGAGCTCTTCGCCGAGCAGGGATACGAGAAGACCTCGCTCCGCGAGATCGCCGAAAAGCTGCAGGTCACCAAGGCTGCGCTGTACTACCACTTCAAGACGAAGGAAGACATCCTCGTCGGCATCTTCGAGGACCTGAACCGGCCGGTCGAGGAGCTCCTGGAGTGGGGCAAGGGCCAGCCGCGCACCCTGGAGACGAAGAAGCAGATCCTGATCCGCTACAGCGAGGCGCTCAGGGCCGCCGAGCCGCTCTTCGTCTTCATGCAGGAGAACCAGGCGACGGTACGCGAACTGAGCATCGGCCACACCATCAAGCACCGGGTCATCTCGCTGGTCGACCTGATCAAGGACCCCGACGCCGCACTGACCGACCAGGTGCGGTGCTTCAGCGCGCTCTTCACGATGCACGCCGGGATGATGGCCCTCCGGAACGCCGAAGGCGACCCCGAGGAGAAGCGCAAGGCTGCTCTCGAGGTCGCCATCGAGCTGGTGACCAAGGCCCATGACCACGGGCCCGCCGCTTAGCGGCCGCACGGCGTCCGTCAGATGTGGACGTGCACGGAGTTCAGGTACGAGACCGGGTTGATCGCCGAGCCGTAGTTCGGGGTCGTCCGGATCTCGAAGTGCAGGTGCGGGCCGCTGGAGTTACCGGTGTTGCCGGACAGGCCGATCTTCTCGCCCGTCTTCACACGGTCGCCGATCTTCACGTCGATCTTCGACAGGTGCGCGTACTGCGAGTACTTGCCGTTGGCGTGCTTGATCACGATGGCGTTGCCGTACGCGGGACCGTCGCCGCCGCCGTTCGGGCCGGCCTTGACGACCCGGCCGGTGTGCGCGGCCTCGACCTTGGTGCCGATCGGCACCGCGAAGTCCTGGCCGGAGTGCTTGCTGGCCCAGCGGTCGCCGCCGGTGCCGTAGGTGGCACTCAGGACGTACTTGTTGACCGGGGCCTCCCAGGCGGACTTCTTCTTCGCCGCGGCCTTCTTCTTGGCGGCGGCCTTCTTCTTGGCCTCGGCCTTGTCCGCCTTCGCCTTCTCGGCGGCCTTGCCCTGGGCGGTCGCCTGCTCGGCGACGGAGCCCGCGGTGGTCGCACCGGCGAGGGCGGCGGTGTCCGTCGTGCCGGACGCGAACGCCGCGCCCGCACCGAACACCATCGACGCACCCAGGCCTGCGGCCACGACGGCGCCGGTGGCGCGGGGCATGGACGGGCGGCGGGAGTGCTGGAACGTAACGCGCTTCGACATGCGGTGAGTACCTCCGGGGTGAATGGACCCGGTGCTCGGACCGGGCTTGCTCCACCTTGGTAACCCGCACCCCCAGCAACACTCAAACCCCCCATCTACGATCAAAAGCCGTAGTCGAGGGGGGCGGGAATTCGCCGCGGTGGCCGACCCGGAGATGGCGGACGATCTTCCCGATTATTTGCGCGAAGCGGGTTTAACCCCAGTTCCAAAGGCGTCCTTCCCGGACACAGACCACCAAGGCGGGCATATCGACTCAAACGCCGAAAGTCTCGTCGGCGGCGGGCCGAAGGTCCTTCCGCCCCTCGCCGCCACGTCTCCTAGGGCGCCTAGTAGGCCCGAAACGGCCTGTGCGCCTTGTCACCGTCGGTGGGCCGGAAGCCTGTCCGTTTCGGGACCTTCGGCCCCCGGTGCTGACTACGCTGACGGACACCTGCTCAGCACCCCGGGGGGAAGCCATGGCTGACGACAGCACCCACGGCCTGGACGGCATCGAACTCGCCGACGCCGTCGAGTCGATCCGCAACCAGCTCATCGACGCGGCGACCCGCGCCACCGGCAGGCCCGTGGCCTTCTCCGTCGGGGACATCCAGATGGAGTTCACCCTCGAACTGCGCAGGGAGCACAAGGCGGGCGGCAAGGTGAAGGCCTGGGTGGTCGAGGCGGGCGCGGACACCTCGCGGTCCATCGGCCGCACGCACAAGGTCGGCTTCACCCTGACCCCCCGCAACGCCGTGACCGGGGAGGCCTGGGAGATCGGCGACGAGGAGACGGGGAGCACCGCACACTTCGGCGGTGCGGCAGGCTCGTGAGGGCACCGCACCCCGCGGACCGCACCGTCGTCGTCTCCGGCACCCTCCAGGGCAGCGGGGTCCTGCTCACCGACCGGCTGGTGCTGACCTGCGCCCATGTGGTCAGGGGCAGCAACGGGTGCCACCTCGCCCACCCGGACGTCACGGGCCCCGTCCCGGCCACGGTGGTCTGGATCGACCACGATCTCGACGCCGCCCTGCTCCAGGCCGTGGACCCGGTCCTTCCGGTCGGCCCGGTCCGGCTCGGCCTGGTGGACACCCGGCAGGCCATCGACCACTGCGAGATCACCGGGTTCCCCCGCATCCAGCGGTACGGCGCCGAGAAGCACGCGGAGGCCGACCAGTACACGGCGACGGTCCTGCCCATGGCGGGCCGGATGCGCAATCTGCTGGTCTGCGATCTCGACGGGGCGCCCGCCGTCGGGCCCGGCCAGGAGTCCTCCCCGCTCGCGGGACTCTCCGGCGGGCCCGTCTTCGCGGGTGACGTCCTGCTCGGGATCGCCCGCCAGGTCCCCCTGCAGCGGGGCGACAGGCGCGTCGAGTGCGTACCGCTGGGGCCCGTACTGGAGGCGAAGCCGTTCCGCCTGGTCTACGAGCAGGGCGGCACCCCGCTCCGCCACGAGAGGATCCACGGACACTTCCCCCGAGACCTCCGGTACGAGGAGGAGTACGCGGCCTCCATCGGCGCCGCGTACCGGCGTACGAAGATCTTCGGCCTCGACGAGCTGGGCCGGCACGACTCGGAATGGGACCTGGACACGGCTTATCTGAGCCTGGAGGCCCAGTCTCCGCACCAGGCCCCCTTGCTCCCGCCCTCGGGACCCCAGCGTGTGGACGCGCTCCTCGCCGACCGGCGCCGGGTCCTGCTCCGGGGCGACGCGGGTGCCGGGAAGACCACCCTTCTGTGGTGGCTGGCCGCCCACACCTCGGCCAGGACCCTGAGCGACGCGCTGGAACCGCTGAACGGCCTTGTCCCCTTCGTCGTCCCCCTGCGGACCCTGCGCGCCCGGGGCAGCGAGTTCCCCGGGCCCGCGGAGCTGTCCGGGGCGGCCGGACTGGTGGTCGACCGTGCCCCCGACGGCTGGGCGGGCCGGGTGCTGGAGTCGGGCAGGGCGCTGCTGCTGGTCGACGGCCTCGACGAGGTGCCGCCCGAGGAACGCGAACAGGCCCGCGCCTGGCTGTCCCAGTTCCTGCTGCGCTACCCGGACACCCGCTGCGTCGCCACCGTCCGCCCCCTGGCCGTGGAACCGGGCTGGCTGGACTCCGAGGGCTTCGAGGAGCTGCGGCTGCTGCCGATGCGGAACGAGGACATCCAGTCCTTCGTGAGGTCCTGGCACAGGGCGGCGCGGCTGTCCGAGGACGACGAGGACCTGGAGAGGCTGAACGAACTGGAACGGGATCTCTCCCGGCAGTTCGCGCAGAACTCCATCCTCCGGGACCTGGGCCGCACCCCGCTCCTGTGCGCGGTGATCTGCGCCCTGCACCGCCGCCGCGAGGGCTTCCTCCCGGAGACCCGCTGGAAGCTGTACCGCTCGGCGCTGGAGATGCTGCTGGGCCACCGCGACCGGCGGCGCCGGATCGAGCGCCCCGAGGGCATCGTCATGGACGTCGAGGAGCACACGCAGCTCCTCCAGCGCATCGCGGTGTGGCTGGTACGCGAGGGTCAGTCGGAGTTCACCCGCGAGCAGGCACTGCGGCAGCTGGACCGTGCCTTGCCGGGGATGGACCGGGTCGGCGCCCAGGGCACGGCCGACCAGATCCTGACCCACCTCCTGAACCGCAGCGGCCTGCTCCAGGAGCACACGGACGAGACGTACCAGTTCGCCCACCGCACCTTCCAGGACTTCCTGGCCGCGAAGGAGCTCATCGAGGACGACCACCTGGGAGAACTGCTCGGGCACGCGGGCGAGGAGCAGTGGCAGGACGTCATCCTGCTGTCGGCCGGGCACTGTGGGCGCAGGGAGCTTCCCCTGCTGGTGGAGGGACTGCTGGACGCGGGGCTGGCCTTGCGGGAGGGCTCGCGGGCACGCAGGGACATCCACATCCTCGCAGCCCTGTGCGAGCAGCACGCCAGCTGGCTCGACCAGGCGGTGCGGGAACGGGTGAGACGGAGCACCGCCGCGTTGTTCCCCCCGGACAACGGGGAGGACGTGGCCGCACTCGCACGCCTCGGCGCAACGGCCCTGGCGCACCTCCCCGCGCCGCAGAACATGGCGTCCGACCGCCCCGCCACCGTGCCGGTCGAGGAACTGATCTGGGCCGTCGGGGGCCGCGAGGCGATTCCGTACGCCCGGGCGTGGGTCCTCCGGTACCCCGAGCGGAGCTGGTCCTTCGGGAGGGCCTGGGGCCATTTCCCCGCCGAGCAGTACGCACGGGACGTGCTGGCGCACTGCGATCTCGCGCGGGTGCTGGTCACAGTGACCGACAGGGAGCAGTTGCGCGGTCTTCGCCACGTACCGTCCGTGACCACCCTCGCCCTGGTCGTCGACGCCCCTGAGGAGGAACTGGGCGCCATGATGCAGGGCAGGGATCTCAAGACCCTCTTCGTGCGGAGGAACGCGGAGATCGAGCGTCTGTCCTGGCTGAGCGGTTCTGCCGGATCCCTGCGGTACCTGACGCTCGCCGGGTGCCCCGCCCTGCGGGATCTGACCCCCCTCACAGAGCTCTCCGCGCTGAGGATCCTGGAGCTGGACATGCGGCACCTGGCGCCCGGACTCCTCGCCCCGCTCGCCCGGCTGCCGGGGCTCCAGGTCCTGCGCCTGAACAACCTCGCCGTGGACCGGCTGGGTGCGCTACCGGCCCTTCCCGCGGTCACCAGCCTGGCGGTCGCGTGCGAGCAGCCGTTACTCCTCGACGGCCTGGCTCCGTGGACCTCACTCCACACACTGGAGATCTCGGAGGTGGCCGCGTTCGAGTCCGCACTCGACGCGCTGCGCTCCGCGCCCCGGATCAGCACGCTCAGGTGCAGTGCCTTCCCCTGGCCCGGCACGAGTGGCTCCGCCGCGCCGGTGCCCTCCGTCGCGGACCTGACCGTGCAGGCTCCGCCACCGGGCGAGAGCGTGGAGGCCCTGAGGCACCTTTTCCCCTCGCTCGCCCGTCTCACCTTCGTCGCTTCCGCCCGGCCCTCGGCGCTGGATCTCACGCCGCTGCAATCCTGGCCCGGCCTCCAGGTGACGGTGGACGCGGGCTACGGTGCCACGCCGGTGGGGGGCGAGGGCCTGGGAAGCCGGCTCCACATCGACGTCTGCTGATGAGCGCACCGGAAAGGGGCTGCCCCGGACCGAAACCGGTCCGGGGCAGCCCCTTCGTACGCTCGGGCGCTACGCGCGCCTCACGCGTCCTTCGACAGGTTCGGGCCGCCGCCCGCAGCCTGCTCGATCGGCGGGACGTCGGGCAGTGCCGACTTCTCCTCGCCGCGGAACGAGAACTTCTTCTCGTCCCCTTCGCCCTCGGTGCCCACGACCACGATGTGACCGGGACGCAGCTCACCGAAGAGGATCTTCTCGGAGAGGATGTCCTCGATCTCGCGCTGGATCGTCCGGCGCAGCGGCCGGGCGCCCATCACGGGGTCGTAGCCCTTCTTCGCCAGGAGCGACTTGGCCTCGGCACTGAGCTCGATGCCCATGTCGCGGTCCTTGAGGCGCTCGTCCACCTTGGCGATCATCAGGTCGACGATCTGGATGATGTCTTCCTCGGTGAGCTGGTGGAAGACGACCGTGTCGTCGACACGGTTGAGGAACTCGGGCCGGAAGTGCTGCTTGAGCTCTTCGTTGACCTTGACCTTCATCCGCTCGTAGTTCGTCTTGACGTCGCCCTGGGCGGCGAAGCCCAGGTTGAAGCCCTTGGAGATGTCCCGGGTCCCGAGGTTGGTCGTCATGATGATGACCGTGTTCTTGAAGTCCACGACCCGGCCCTGGGAGTCGGTCAGACGACCGTCTTCCAGAATCTGGAGCAGGGAATTGAAGATATCGGGGTGGGCCTTCTCGACCTCGTCGAAGAGAACGACGGAGAACGGCTTGCGGCGCACCTTCTCGGTGAGCTGGCCACCCTCTTCGTAACCCACGTAACCGGGGGGCGAACCGAAGAGGCGGGAAACCGTGTGCTTCTCGCTGAACTCCGACATGTCGAGGGAGATCAGCGCGTCCTCGTCACCGAAGAGGAATTCGGCGAGCGTCTTGGAGAGCTCAGTCTTACCGACACCGGACGGGCCGGCGAAGATGAACGAGCCACCGGGGCGCTTCGGGTCCTTCAGGCCGGCTCGCGTACGGCGGATCGCCTGCGAGAGAGCCTTGATGGCGTCCTTCTGCCCGATGACGCGCTTGTGGAGCTCGTCCTCCATGCGCAGCAGACGCGAGGACTCCTCCTCGGTCAGCTTGAAGACCGGGATACCGGTGGCGGTGGCCAGGACCTCGGCGATGAGCTCGCCGTCGACCTCGGCGACGACGTCCATGTCGCCGGCCTTCCACTCCTTCTCCCGCTTGGCCTTCGCCGCCAGCAGCTGCTTCTCCTTGTCGCGGAGCGAAGCTGCCTTCTCGAAGTCCTGGGAGTCGATGGCCGACTCCTTGTCGCGGCGGACACCCGCGATCTTCTCGTCGAACTCGCGGAGGTCCGGCGGCGCGGTCATCCGGCGGATGCGCATCCGGGAACCGGCCTCGTCGATCAGGTCGATCGCCTTGTCCGGGAGGAAGCGGTCCGAGATGTAGCGGTCGGCCAGGGTGGCGGCCTGGACCAGCGCCTCGTCCGTGATGGAGACCCTGTGGTGGGCCTCGTAACGGTCGCGCAGACCCTTGAGGATCTCGATGGTGTGCGGCAGCGACGGCTCCGCGACCTGGATGGGCTGGAAGCGGCGCTCGAGCGCGGCGTCCTTCTCCAGGTGCTTGCGGTACTCGTCGAGCGTCGTGGCGCCGATGGTCTGGAGTTCGCCTCGCGCCAGCATGGGCTTGAGGATGCTCGCCGCGTCGATCGCGCCCTCGGCGGCGCCCGCACCCACCAGGGTGTGGAGCTCGTCGATGAACAGGATGATGTCGCCGCGGGTGCGGATCTCCTTGAGGACCTTCTTCAGGCGCTCCTCGAAGTCACCTCGGTAGCGGGAGCCCGCCACCAGGGCGCCGAGGTCCAGGGTGTAGAGGTGCTTGTCCTTGAGGGTCTCGGGCACCTCGCCCTTGACGATGGCCTGCGCCAGGCCCTCGACGACCGCCGTCTTGCCGACGCCGGGCTCGCCGATGAGGACCGGGTTGTTCTTCGTACGGCGGGAGAGCACCTGCATGACCCGCTCGATCTCCTTCTCGCGCCCGATGACCGGGTCGAGCTTGGATTCGCGAGCGGCCTGGGTGAGATTCCGGCCGAACTGGTCGAGCACCAGGGACGTCGAGGGCGTGCCCTCGGCGGGGCCGCCCGCTGTGGCGGCCTCCTTGCCTCCCGAGTACCCGGAGAGCAGCTGGATGACCTGCTGCCGCACCCGGTTCAGGTCGGCGCCCAGCTTCACGAGGACCTGGGCCGCGACGCCCTCGCCCTCGCGGATCAGGCCGAGCAGGATGTGCTCCGTGCCGATGTAGTTGTGGCCGAGCTGAAGGGCTTCGCGGAGCGACAGCTCCAGAACCTTCTTGGCCCGGGGCGTGAAGGGGATGTGCCCGGACGGGGCCTGCTGGCCCTGGCCGATGATCTCCTCCACCTGCTGGCGGACCGCCTCGAGCGAAATCCCGAGGCTCTCCAGGGCCTTAGCGGCGACACCCTCACCCTCGTGGATCAGGCCCAGGAGGATGTGCTCGGTGCCGATGTAGTTGTGGTTGAGCATCCGGGCTTCTTCCTGAGCCAGGACGACAACCCGCCGCGCGCGGTCGGTGAACCTCTCGAACATCGTTAATCGCTCCTCAGAGCGGTCAGGCAGTAAGGGGTCGGTCCCCTCCCTGTCCTTCCGCAGCTTAGTCCCGCAAGCGGGGACCGCTCATTTCAACTGCCGACACCCGGCCTTGCTACCTGGCGGATGCCCCGCCACGAACGCCGACAACTGCTCCAACCCGATGGTGCGAGACGATGTTCCCGCAGGCCAGGCAGATAGCCCTTTCGCCAGTACGCCGATGGCGAACGTGAGACGTTTTTGCCCGCGTGTCGCCCCTTCCCACTAGGGATGTCTTACCCGCACCCACCGACAGTCCATGCGGCGCACCCCCGTTTCCTCCGCTACGGGCGAACAACTTCGCGCCGCCTGACGCTCCCGCACCACCCTGGCGCGAGCACACAGAGCAGTCGATCACGGACAGCACGTAACCCGGGAACCGGTTCGGCGGTTCATCGGACATGGCTCCCCTCGTCCCGCCTCCCCGCTCGGCGCCGGAATCCGACGACTGCGCGCAGTGGTACGCCCGCGAGCTCGGCTGGGCCACGACGGACACGTCGCCGGTGCGGCTGCTGACGGGGCTGCGCTTCGACGTGCTGGAGATGCCGGCGGCGGCGGGCCACGCGGCGCTGCGCCGGGTCCGGTGCACCGGTCCGGTGGCGATGGCGGGGCAGCGGATGCGGCTTCTGGTGGCCGCGGGCAGCGCGGAGGAGCTTCCCGGTCTTCTGGACTGGCTGGAGTGGGGCGGAATCACCCTCGACCTGTCCGCCGTCGGGCTCGGCGGGCACATCACGGCTCCACCGCCGCCCGGCGGGGCGACGAAGGGCTCGCCGGGGGCCGCGTTCTGGCTGCGGCCCCCTGGGACGCGCCAGGAGGTGGAGCAGTCGCTCCCGGCCCTCGGCGGCCTCGGGAGCAGGGGTGGGGATGCTCCCGATCTCGTACGACTCGTGGACGCGGCGGCTACGGAATGCCACCGGGCCCGGCTCACGCACGCCCGGACACGCCTGTGGGCCCATCGGCCGACAGGTCAGCCGTTGGCCTTCTCGTAAGCCTCGCGGATCTCGGCCGGAACGCGGCCGCGGTCATTCACATTGTGGCCGTTCTCGCGCGCCCACCTACGGATCTCGGCGGTGTCCTTGTTGCCACCGGTAACGGCGCGGCCCTTGCCGCGGCCGGTCGCGGCGCGACCACCCGTGCGACGGCCACTCTTGGTGTACGGCTCAAGAAGACCACGGAGCTTGTCCGCGTTCGTCGTGGTGAGGTCGATCTCGTACGTCTTGCCGTCAAGAGCGAACGTCACGGTCTCGTCCGCCTCGCCGCCGTCGAGGTCGTCAACAAGAAGGACCTGAACCTTCTGTGCCACCGGATTTCCTTTCATCGAAAATGCAGTACGCGGAAAGGAAACCGCTTTTCCCGGGAAAACACAAACCCCTGGGAGAGGTTCAGGAGTGCAAGAACGCGGGAAACATGCGCGATTCGGACATAGGGGTTCCGGTCTGTTCCGCCGTTCACAGGTGCAGAAGCATCCGGCTGTTGCCCAAGGTGTTCGGCTTCACTCGTTCGAGACCCAGGAACTCGGCGACACCCTCGTCATAGGAACGCAGCAGCTCGCTGTAGACATCTCCGTCGACCGGTGTCTCTCCGATCTCGGTGAAGCCGTGTGCCGCGAAGAAGTCCACTTCGAAGGTGAGACAGAAAACCCTGCGTACACCGAGCCAGCGCGCGGTCTGCAAGAGCTTGTCCAGCACCTGGTGTCCGACTCCGGCGCCCTTGATGCCCGGATCGACGGCGAGAGTACGGACTTCGGCGAGGTCTTCCCACATCACATGGAGTGCGCCGCAGCCGATGACACGGGCGTCCTCGTCTCGTTCGGCGACCCAGAACTCCTGGATGTCCTCGTAAAGCGTCACCGTCGCTTTGTCGAGCAGGATGCCTTCGGAGACGTAGCCGTCAAGGAGCCCCCGGACGGAGGCGACATCGCTCGTCCTGGCCCTGCGGACGGTGATGGCCGGCTTATTTACCGACGGGCCGGTATGAAGATCTGCGCGAGACCCGGTTTCCGGGCCGGTATGAGCTCCGGTTTGCGACTCGGCGCGGTGCTCGGTTTGCGGTTGCTCTGAGGACATCCCCCGACGCTATCGCCCGCCCTCCCGGGGTGCTTCATCGGCCGTGGCCCCGTCATCCGGCCGGCTCTCGGACGGTTCCGGGAAGGCGGGCACGACGACACGCATCGCATCCCGGAGAGCCTCGCGCTGCTCGGCGGACATCATGCCGAAGAAGGCGACCAGTGCGGCAGCGGGGTTGTCGCTCTGCGACCAGGCTTCGTTCATCAGCGCGGCCGAGTATGCGGCGCGGGTGGAGACGGCTGTATATCGATATGCCCGGCCGTCGACTTCCCGGCGCACCCAGCCCTTCTGATGGAGATTGTCCATTACCGTCATGACGGTCGTGTACGCGATGGACCGTTCCTGTTGAAGGTCCTCCAGAACTTCCCGCACCGTGACCGGGCGGTTCCATTGCCAGACCCGTGTCATCACGGCGTCTTCCAGCTCTCCCAATTGGCGAGGCACAGCGTCACCTTAGTGCTAGATGTCTGGAATGGGATATTTCCGGGACCGCAAAAGGGCGCACGGCTCCTCCAGGAGCCGTGCGCCCTTCGTGCTCAGGTCCGGGTCAGACGCTCCCGGCCCGGGGAGCCTGCTCGGCCGACTCGGCACGGGCGATCGCCGCGTCCACGGCGGCGTCCTCCTTGGCCTTGTTGGGGCCGCCCTGGCTCTTGATGATCGTCATGACGAGACCGACGAAGAAGACGGCCATCACCACGGGGGGAACGAGCGCGGATACGTAGTCCATGCCCCCAGGGTAGCGAGCCCGGCATTCCGGCCACTCCCGGGCACCCCCCGGGCGCGGCGGCCCCCTCCCGGCGGCTCAGGACACCGCGCGCTCCTCCGGCGGAGGCGCCGGCACGGGCCTGCGGCGGGGCGGGAAGACCTCGGAGGGCTTGGGCATCGGGCGCTCGCCGGGAGCGGCGGGGCGGGCCGGCGCGGGAGGCCCCGAAGGGGTCCGGGGCCGCTCGGGCTCCTTGGCCGCCGACAGGCCCCCGGGGAGGGCCAGCAGCCGGCTGCGCGGCGCCGGTGCGGTGGCGGGGGCCGCGCACCCGGCGAGACGGGCGCGCACGGAGCGCTCGGCGAGCACCTGGCAGCGCTCCAGGAGGGCCGCCGCGACCGGTGCGCCCCGCAGGGCGCGCAGGGCCGCCAGATCGTCGGGGCGGGGGTCGTAACCCGCCGCGAGTGCGTCCTGGAGGAGCTCCAGATAGCCGCTGAGCGAGCCGGGGAGCGCTTCGCGGTAGCGGGCGAGATCGGCGAGGAGGAAGGCGCGCAGCCTGCCGGCCTCGCTCACCGCCTCGTCCACCGCACCCGCGAGCCGCAGGCAGTCCTGGACGTCATCTTCCGGCAGGGGCGTGGGGTGGAGGGCGTTGGCGAGAGCGCGTCGGAGCACCCGGAGCTCGTCCGCGCTGAACGCCATGCCGCCGCGTGATCCGTAGGGCGTGGGCATGACGCGACAATACGTGCTAAATGGACAAAATCCGCTTAACTGGCCGCCCGGCGGCGCGCCGTCGAGCGCCGCACCGCCGGACCGTTCCCGCAGGTGACCGAGGGCGTGCCCTACATCCTGGCGAGGTTGCGCTCGTACACGAGGCGCAGCCCGATCAGCGTCAGCCACGGTTCGTGCTCGTCGATGACGGAGGAGTCCTTCAACACCATCGGAGCAAGGCCGCCGGTCGCGATGACGGTGACCTCGTCGGGGTCGGCCGCCAGCTCCTTCTTCATGCGCTCGACGACCCCGTCGATCTGGCCCGCGAAGCCGTACACGATGCCGGACTGCATGGCCTCGACGGTGTTCTTGCCGATCACGCTGCGGGGCCTGGCCAGCTCGATCTTGCGGAGCTGGGCCCCCTTCGCCCCGAGAGCCTCCACCGAGATCTCGATGCCGGGCGCGATCACACCGCCCGCGTACTCGCCGCGCGCCGACACCGCGTCGAAGGTGGTGGCGGTGCCGAGGTCCACGACGATCGCCGGGCCCCCGTAGAGCTCGACGGCGGCGACCGCGTTGACGATGCGGTCCGCGCCGACCTCCTTCGGGTTGTCCATCAGGACGGGCACGCCCGTCTTGACGCCCGGCTCCACCAGGACGGCGGGGACGTCGCCGTAGTAGCGGCGGGTGACCTCGCGCAGCTCGTGCAGGACGGCGGGGACGGTCGAGCAGATCGCGATGCCCTCGATGCCGTCGCCGAGTTCCATGCCGAGCAGCGGGTGCATGCCCATCAGGCCCTGGAGCAGGACGGCCAGCTCGTCGGCGGTGCGGCGGGCGTCGGTGGAGATCCTCCAGTGCTCGACGATCTCCTCGCCGTCGAACAGGCCGAGGACCGTGTGGGAGTTTCCGACGTCGATGGTGAGCAGCATCAGGCGACGGCCCCGTCGGTCGGCACCGCGTCGCGGAAGTCCAGGCCGATGTCGAGGATCGGCGAGGAGTGCGTGAGGGCTCCGACGGCCAGATAGTCGACCCCGGCGTCGGCGTAGGCCCGCGCGGAGTCGAGGGAGAGCCGGCCCGAGGACTCCAGCACGGCACGGCCGCCCACGAGGGCGACCGCCTCGGCGGTCGCGGACGGGGTGAAGTTGTCCAGGAGGATCAGGTCGGCGCCCGCGTCGAGCACCTCGCGCACCTGCTCCAGGGTGTCGACCTCGACCTCGATCGCGAGCTCGGGGAACGCCTTCCTGACCCGGGTGAACGCCTCGGCGACACCGCCCGCGGCGATCACGTGGTTGTCCTTGACCAGCGCGGCGTCCACGAGCGACATGCGGTGGTTCACGCCGCCGCCGCAGCGCACGGCGTACTTCTCCAGCGCGCGCAGTCCCGGGGTCGTCTTGCGGGTGTCGCGGACCTTGGCCTTGGTGCCTTCGAGCACATCGGCCCAGGCGCGGGTCGCGGTCGCGATCCCCGAGAGCCGGCAGAGCAGGTTGAGCGCGCTGCGCTCGCCGGTGAGCAGGTCACGGGTGCGGGTGGTGACCGTGAGCAGCTTCTGGCCCGCCACGACGCGGTCGCCGTCCTCGACGTGGCGCTCGACCTCGAACTCGTCGGTGCAGACGATGGAGAGGACGGCCTCGGCGACGCGCAGACCGGCGACCACGCCCGGCTCACGCGCGGTGAAGTCCCCGGTGGCGACGGCGTCCTCAGGGACGGTCGCGACGGTGGTGACGTCCTCGCCGCCGTCGAGGTCCTCCTCGATCGCCACATGGGCGATGTCCTCGACCTGGACCGGGTCCAGCCCGGCCTCGGCCAGGAGCTGGGCCAGCGCGGGGTCGAGGCCGCACTCCAGGCCGTCGGGGTCGTAGCCGTCACCGCAGCCGCAGCCGTCGCCGCAGCCGCCCCCGGACGCGGCGGGTGCGCCGATGTGGATCAGCGGTACGTCCACGGGTGTCGGGCGCGGATTCTCTTCGGGCGTGCTCACGGTTACGGCTCCTCGGGGGCGTCGGCGGGCTGGTTGCGGAGGCTGGTGGGCAGTGCGGAGTCTGCCGGTTCTCCGGCGCGTACGGGCGGGAACGCGGCACTGTCCGTCGTGCGGACGACGGGCCGGCGGTCCGGGGTGACGCGGACGACGAGGTGGCGGCGCCAAGCGTCGTCGTCGCGGTCCGGGAAGTCCTCGCGCCAGTGGCAGCCGCGGGTCTCCTCACGCTCCCTGGCGGCGGCGACGAGCACCCGCGAGACGAGCAGCAGGTTGGTCGCCTCCCACGCCTCCACGCCGGGCACGGCGTCCTTGGGGCCGTCGTCCTCGGCGTCGGCGGCCGCGCGCCGGAGCGCCTCCAGCTCCTCGGCCGCGCCGGCGAGACTGGCGGCGGAGCGGATCACTCCGGCGCCCCTGGTCATGATCCGCTGGATGGTGCCGCGGGACTCGGCGGTGAGCAGCGGGACGGTGCGCTCGCGGGAGGAGTCCACCACCGGTACGCCCGGGGCCGCGGCCCGCGGGCGGCCGGTGGTCTCCGCGCCGCTCGCGATGTCGGCCGCGATGCGCTCGGCGAAGACCAGGCCCTCCAGGAGGGAGTTGGACGCCAGCCGGTTCGCTCCGTGGACACCGGTGCAGGCGACCTCTCCGCAGGCGTACAGGCCGGGGACGGTCGTACGGCCCGTGAGGTCCGTGCGCACGCCGCCCGAGGCGTAGTGCGCGGCGGGGGCCACGGGGATCGGCTCCGTCACCGGGTCGATGCCGTGGGTGCGGCAGGCGGCCAGGATCGTCGGGAAGCGCGTCTCCCACATCTCGGTACCGAAGTGGCGGGCGTCGAGATACATGTGCTCGGTGCCCTGGAGCTGCATCTGGCGGGTGATCGCCTTGGCGACGATGTCGCGGGGCGCCAGCTCGGCCAGCTCGTGCTGCCCGAGCATGAAGCGGGTCCCGGACGCGTCGACGAGATGGGCGCCCTCGCCGCGCACCGCCTCGGACACCAGCGGCTGCTGGCCCTCGGCACCGGCGCCGAGAAACAGGACGGTCGGATGGAACTGGACGAATTCGAGGTCGGAGATCTCGGCCCCGGCCCGCAGTGCGAGCGCCACCCCGTCGCCGGTGGAGACCGGCGGATTGGTGGTGGCGGAGAAGACCTGGCCCATGCCGCCGGTGGCGAGCACCACGGCGGGAGCGCGGACGGCGCCGACGCCGTCGTGCTGGCCCTCGCCCATGACGTGCAGGGTGACGCCTTCGGTACGGCCTTCCGCGTCCGTGAGCAGGTCCAGGACCAGGGCGTTCTCGATGGTGCGCAGGGCGGCGGAGCGGACCGCGCCGACCAGGGCGCGGGAGATCTCGGCGCCCGTCGCGTCGCCCCCGGCGTGCGCGATGCGGCGGCGGTGGTGGCCGCCCTCGCGGGTCAGGGCGATGTCACCCGTCTCCGTGGTGTCGAAGTGGGCGCCCGTGTCGATCAGCCGGCGTACGGCGTCGGGGCCCTCGGTGACCAGGGCCCGCACCGCCGCCTCGTCGCAGAGCCCCGCCCCGGCGACCAGCGTGTCGTCGAGGTGCTGCTCAGGGGTGTCGCCCTCGCCGAGGGCCGCGGCGATGCCGCCCTGCGCCCAGCGGGTGGAGCCGGCGTCCAGGCGGGCCTTGGTGACGACGACCGTCGCGAGGCCCGCCGCCGCGCAGCGCAGCGCGGTGGTGAGACCGGCCACGCCCGAGCCGACCACGACGACGTCCGCGTCGATGGCCCAGCCGGGGGCGGGGGCGGTCAGCCGTATTCCGGTCACGAGAGGGCTCCGAGGGTCAGCGGGATGTTGTCGATCAGGCGGGTGGCTCCCACCCGCGCGGCGACGGCCAGGAGCGCATCACCGCTGACCCGGTCGTCCGGGATCTCGGTGAAGTCGGCCGGGTCCACGAGCGCCACGTAGTCCAGGACGAGCGGCACGTCCGCCTCGGCCGCCTCGTCGAGGACGGCACGGGCGGCGGACCGCACCGCCGCGGGGGCGACGGTCGGCCTGGCCAGCGCCACCGCCTGGGTGTCGGCCGCCGCACGGGCCTCGCCGAGCCGGGTGAGGGCGGCGGCCCTGCCCTCGCGCTCCGGGACCGTTCGGGCGCGGGCGTGCAGCGCCTGCTGGGCGGCCAGCCGGTCGCGGGCGGCGAACAGCGCCCTGGGCAGTGCCAGCGCGGTGTGGCGCTCCTCGGGGGTGAGGAAGCGATTGCGACTGGAGAGGGCGAGGCCGTCCGGGTCGCGGACGGTCGGTACGGCGACGATGTCGATGCCGAAGTTGAGGTCGCGCACCATGCGGCGGACCAGTGCGAGCTGCTGGGCGTCCTTCTGCCCGAAGAACGCCGCGTCCGGCCGGGTGAGGTGCAGGAGCTTGGCGACGACGGTGAGCATGCCGTCGAAGTGCCCGGGGCGGTGGGCGCCTTCCAGCCGCTCTCCCATGGGGCCCGAGGTGATCCTGACCTGCGGGTCGCCGCCCGGGTAGACCTCGTCGACGGAGGGGGCGAAGACCGCGTCGGCCCCGGCCTCCGAGGCGAGGGCCAGGTCGGCCTCCAGGGTGCGGGGATAGCGGTCGAGGTCGGCCGCCTCGCCGAACTGGAGCGGGTTGACGAAGACGGTGACGACGACCTGGCCTTCGGGTCCCGCCGCGGCCCGTGCGGCGCGGATCAGAGTGGCGTGGCCCTCGTGGAGCGCGCCCATCGTCATGGCGACGCAGCGGCGTGCCCCGGGTGCGCGGCCGAGGGCGTCCAGCTCGGCCGCGGTGCTCAGCAGGGTCGCGGGGGCGGGGTTCATCGGCTCGGGTGCGCTGTTCATCGGCTCTCCCCCGGTCCGGACTCGTCCGGGCCGTGTGTTCCGTTCGTTCCGTGCACGGCGTTGCTGTCCGAGAGGACGCCGAGGAGGTCCTCCGCGAGCTCCGCCTTGAGCAGCCCGTGGTCCAGCGCCCGGTCGGCCGTGGCGCGGGCCATGGCGACATATCCGGCCACCGTCTGCGGGGCGTGCCGGCGCAGCTCGCGGATGTGGGCGGACACCGTCCCCGCGTCTCCCCGGGCGACGGGCCCGGTCAGCGCGGCGTCGCCGGAGCGCAGGGCGTTGTCGAGGGCGGCGCCGAGCAGCGGGCCGAGCATCCGGTCGGGGGCGCCCACACCGGCCTTCCGGAGCAGCTCCATGGACTGCGCGACCAGGGTGACCAGGTGGTTCGCGCCGAGGGCGAGCGCGGCGTGGTAGAGCGGCCTGGACTCCTCGGCGACCCATTCGGGCTCGCCGCCCATCTCGATGACGAGCGCCTCCGCGGCGAGCCTGAGCTCCTCGGGTGCGGTGACCCCGAAGGAGCAGCCGGCCAGCCGCTGGACGTCGACGGAGGTGCCGGTGAAGGTCATCGCCGGATGCAGCGCGAGCGGGAGGGCACCGGCCCTCAGCGCGGGGTCGAGCACCTTCGTCCCGTAACGCCCGGAGGTGTGGACCATGAGCTGGCCCGGACGCACGGCGCCGGTCTCGGCGAGGCCTTCGACCAGGCCGGGCAGCGCGTCGTCGGGGACGGTCAGCAGCACGAGGTCGGCCCGTGCGAGGACCTCGGCGGGGGTCACCAGGGGTACGTCGGGGAGCAGGGCGGCGGCCCTGCGCACGGATGCGTCGGAGACGCCCGACACCGCGACCGGGCGGTGTCCGGCGAGCTGCAGCGAGGCGGCGAGGGCGGGGCCGACCCGGCCCGCGCCGACGACTCCGACGGCGAGGCGGGCGGGGCGGTCCCTCGCGTCGAGGGGTTCCTTGGAAACTGATGCGTTCACGCGGCGACGGCCTTCCGTTCCAGTCCGCGGGGGGTACCGGACGATTCCTCTGCATGCTACGCCAGCGTTTCCGTACACCCACCGCTCGTCCACACCCTGTGGATAACTTCCGGCGGCGAGGGGACCCGCGGTGGGCGGTGTCAGTTGTCCGGGTGATGATCGTCCCATGGCAGTCACCGATGAGCAGAAGCAGCGCAACCGCAGGCTGACCGCGTGGCAGCGGTCCGGGAA
The DNA here is from genome assembly GCF_053593715.1 of Streptomyces sp. NPDC002125. Classification (NCBI taxonomy): domain Bacteria; kingdom Bacillati; phylum Actinomycetota; class Actinomycetes; order Kitasatosporales; family Streptomycetaceae; genus Streptomyces; species Streptomyces sp. NPDC002125. The sequence continues at coordinate 43,524 of NZ_JBSFDD010000013.1, forward strand.
GGTTCTGGCGCGGGCCTCCGCCGACCACACGCTGGCCGAGCGGCTGACCGCGCTCGCCGCCGGAGCCGGCACCGTCCACGACCTGGACGAGTGGACGGATGTGTACGGGGACGGGGTCGTCGCCGAGGTCGAGCGGCGCACCGCCGATCTGCTGGGGATGGAGGCCGCGGCGTTCTTCCCGACCGGGACAATGGCCCAGCAGATCGCCCTCCGGTGCTGGGCGGGGCGTACGGGCAGTCCGGTCGTCGCGCTGCATCCGCTGGCCCACCCCGAGGTGCACGAGCGCTCCGCCCTCACCTCCGTGGCCGGACTGCGCACGGTGCATCCCACGAGCGCTCCCCGCCAGGCGACGGCGGAGGAGATCCGGGACTTCCCGGAGCCGTTCGGCACGCTCATGGTGGAGCTGCCCCTGCGCGACGCCGGTTTCGTCCTGCCCTCCTGGGAGGAGCTGGAGGCCTCCGTGGCCGCCGCGCGGGAGCGGGACGCCGTGGTGCATCTGGACGGGGCGCGGCTCTGGGAGTGCACGTCGCACTTCGGGCGCGGGCTGCCGGAGATCGCCGCGCTCGCCGACAGCGTGTACGTGTCGTTCTACAAGTCCCTGGACGGCATGTCCGGCGCGGTGCTCGCCGGGCCCGAGTCGCTGATCGAGGAGGCCAGGACCTGGCGCCACCGCTACGGCGGACAGGTCTTCCAGCAGTATCCGGCCGCCCTCTCCGCCCTGCTGGGCCTGGAGCGGGAGCTGCCGAGGCTGCCGTCGTACGTGGCCCACGCCAAGGTGGTCGCCGGCGCGCTCTCGGAGGGCCTGGCCGCGTCGCCGGTGCCGTGGTTCCGGGTGCACCCGGAGCCGCCGCACACCCACCAGTTCCAGGTCTGGCTGCCGTACGCCGCCGAGGTGCTGGACGAGGCGTCGGTGCGGCAGGCCGAGGAGACGGGCGTGACGCTCTTCCGCCGCTGGTTCGCGGCTCCGTCCGGTCCGCCCGGGCTCTCGTTCACCGAGGTCACGGTGGCGGCTCCGGGGCTGGAGTGGACGGCGGGCGACGTGAAGGAGGCGGTGGCGGAGTTCACGGCACGGCTCGCGTAGGAGGTGCGGCTCGCGTAGGAGGTGCGGCTCGCGTAAGCGGCCCGGCTCGCGTAAGCGGCCCGGCTCGCGTAAGCGGCCCGGCTCGCGTAAGCGGCCCGGCTCGCGTAAGCGGCCCGGCGGATCAGGCCAGGGGCGGCCTGTGGGCGGCCGCCCAGGCGCGGATGCGCCTGCGGATGCCGCGCAGGACGTCCCGGTCGTGCCTGCCGGGCAGCGGTGGCGGCACCTCGCCGTGCTGCGCGGCCCGATAGCTGTCGAGCATGTGCTGCTGAACGATGTCCATGAATCCAGCCTGACCCCGCCCCCGCCCGCTCCGCCCGTGGATTGACGACTGCGGTCAAGTGGGGGGAACCCCCGCTCCGGCACCCCGCACTATGGAGGGGTGAGCGTGCACATCGACATCGCGGGTCTGCCTCCCGAACGCATCGTTTTCGAGACCTCCCCTCTGGCAGAGCTGGGGCTGGCCCTGCACGCGCTCTCCGAGCCCGGGCACCACCCCGGCCTGCACGGCTGGGCGACCGCGACCTCCGCCGCCCTGGAGCCGGACCTCGCGGACCGGCTGAACGAGGCGGAGTTCCTGTGGCGGAACACGTTCTCCGACATCTTCATGCCGTTCGCCGGTGTCCCGGGCGGCGACGGCAGGACCGGCGCGACCCTCGCCGAGGACCTGGACATCCTCGACAAGCTGGACGACGAGCGGTTCGTCTCGGCCGCCCTGGAGTTCACCTGCACCAGCCTGTACGGAACGGGCGCGCCCTCTCCGCTCGCCGACGCCCCGATGCGGACCCGCGCGCTGGACATGGCGGCGGCCAGGGGGCCCAAGCCGCTGGCCTTCACCCGCCAGTTGCTGGCCGACCCCGTCTCCGTGCGCGGCTGGGTCCGGCGGCTCTTCGAGGACTGCGACCAGGCCTTCTTCTCCGACACCTGGCAGCGCGCCCAGGTCCAGCTGGCGACCGACGCCCGGCACAAGACGGAGGTGCTGCGCCGCAAGGGCCTCGGCGCGGCGCTGGACGCGGTCTCCGCGGCCCTGTCACTGGACGAGCAGGCCGGCAGGATCAGCGTCGACAAGCTGACCACGGGGCGCACCGAGGCCACGGGGTCCGCCACCGGCACCGGTCTCACCCTCATCCCGACCAGCTTCGGCTGGCCGCATCTGATGGTGCTGCACGCCCCCGGCTGGCGCCCGGTGATCCAGTACCCGGTGCACCGCCCGGAGCTGCCCTCCCCCGCGTCCGTCGAACTGCTCCAGCTCCGGATGGAGGCGCTGGCCCACCCGATGCGGATGCGGATCTGCCGCAACCTGGCCCGTTCCCCGTACACCACGGGCGAACTCGCCGCGTCGCACGGCATCACACCGCCCGAGGTCTCCCGCCATCTGGCGGTGCTCAAGAAGGCCGGGCTCGTCACCACCCGCAGGCGCGGCAGGTACGTCCTGCACGCGCTCGACCTGACCGTGGTGGCCCGGCTGGGCAGCGACTTCCTGGAGGGCGTACTGCGGTGAGCCGCGGGCTCACGGACGTACGCCGGCGTGCGTACCGCGGTCGATCCGCGGCGCCCGGAGTGCGCGGGTGGGCGTCAGCCCGCCCCGCCACCGGCCCTGACCAGCCCCGTCTCGTAAGCGAGGACGACGACCTGGACGCGGTCGCGCAGCCCCAGTTTGGTGAGGATGCGGCCGACATGGGTCTTCACGGTCGCCTCGGAGAGGACCAGGCGGGCCGCGATCTCGCCGTTCGACAGTCCCTGGGCGACCAGCAGCATCACTTCGCGCTCGCGCTCCGTCAGCTTCCCCACGTGCTTGTTCCGCGGTTCCTGCGTGCTGCTCGGCAGCATCGGGGAGAAGCGGTCGAGCAGCCGGCGGGTCGTGGACGGGGCCACGACGGCGTCGCCGCTGTGCACCGAGCGGATCGCGGAGAGCAGCTCGCCGGGCGGCACGTCCTTGAGCATGAACCCGCTGGCACCCGCCTTCAGGCCGGAGAAGGCGTACTCGTCCAGATCGAACGTGGTCAGGATCAGCACCTTGGGCGGTTCGGTCCGCGCGCAGATGCGCCGGGTCGCCTCGACCCCGTCCAGCCGTGGCATGCGTACGTCCATCAGCACCACGTCGACCGACGTGGAGTCGAGCACCTCGATCGCCTCGGCCCCGTCGCCCGCCTCCGCGACGACCTCCATGTCCGGCTGTGCGGCGAGCACCATCCGGAAGCCGGTGCGCAGCAGCACCTGGTCGTCGACGAGCATCACGCGGATCGCCATGCGGTGTCCTGTCCTTCCTTCACTGGTTGGCCGGCTTGAGCGGGAGCAGCGCGCTGATCCGGAAGCCGCCGCCCTGGCGCGGGCCCGCGTCCAGGGTGCCGCCGACCATGCCGACCCGTTCGCGCATGCCGATCATTCCCTGTCCCGCGCCGTCGATCCCGCCGTCCTCGTACAGCTCGTGCGGCGCCCCCCGGCCGTCGTCCTCGACGAGGAGGCCGAGCCCGTCGTCGAAGTAGACGAGCCGCACGCTCGCCCCGGCGTCCGGGCCGCCGTGCTTGCGGGTGTTGGTGAGGGCTTCCTGGACGATGCGGTACGCGGTCAGCTCGACCCCGCTCGGCAGCGGACGCGGAGTGCCCTCGATCCTGAAGTCCACCGCGAGGCCGGTCTCCCTGACCTTGCCCACGAGTTCCTCGATCTGCTCGACGTCGGGCTGGGGGACGTACTCCCCGCTCTCCTTGGCGTCCCCGGTCCTCAGCACACCGAGCAGCCGTCGCATCTCCGCGAGGGCCTGGCGGCCGGTGCTGGAGATGGTCTCCAGTGCCTGGCGGGCCTGATCCGGGGACGCGTCCATGACATACGCGGCGCCGTCGGCCTGGACCACCATCACCGAGACGTTGTGCGCGACGACATCGTGCAGTTCACGGGCGATACGGGCGCGTTCGGCGGCCACGGCCACCTTCGACTGCGCCTCGCGCTCGCGCTCCAGCCTGGCGGCGCGCTCCTCCAGCTGGCTGAAGTAGGCCCGCCTGGTGCGTATCGAGTCACCGAGCACCCAGGCCAGGACGAACGGCACGGTCATGATGACGACGTAGCCGAGGCTCTGCGCCCAGCCGCCTACCGGGGCGTCGCCGGGCCAGCGCAGCCGCGAGATCCCCGCAGCGGCCAGGCTGCATCCGAGGGCGAGCCGGGACGCCCAGCGCTCGCCGACCGTGGCGACGGTGTAGGTGATCACCAGCATGGCGAAGTCCGCCACATCCGGCCGCACTCCGAACAGCAGCTGGGCGACGCCCATCAGGATCGCGAGCAGCAGCATCTTCTCCGGTGCCCGGCGGCGCAGCGCGACCACGACGCAGAGTCCGACGGCGATCGGCACGGCGGCGACGCGCTCCGGGCCGCCCCCGACCTGGCCGGCCACGATGGACACGCCGGAGAACCCGAGGAGGCAGACAGCCCAGAGGATGTCGACGCCCGTCGGGTGTCTGCGGATGAAATCGTAGAAGCGCTGCACGTTACCCAGCGTAGGGACAGCTGATCGGTACCAGGGTCAGCCGGAGGATCGATCCGGGTCCTGGGACCGTACTCCCCAAGGTGGAGACTTGCCTACGTGACGTATGCCTGGTGCCGATGGCGGGAAGCCGCAGAGTCCGCTTTGTACGGTGACGAGGGCTTCTACCGGCGCCCGGAGGGCCCCGCGGGCCATTTCCGCACGTCGGTGCACGCCTCCCCGCTGTTCGCGACCGCCGTCGCCCGGCTGCTGGCCGCCACGGCCGGGGAGCTGGGCACGGACTCCGTCGACCTGGTGGATGTGGGGGCAGGCCGCGGCGAGCTGGTGACCGGGGTGCTGGCGGCGCTGCGGGACGGCTCCCTCGCTCCGGGGCTCACCGTACGGGCGTACGCCGTGGAGATCGCCCCGCGCCCGCCGGGCCTGGACCCCGCCGTCGAGTGGTGCGCCGAACTCCCGCGGGGGACACGGGGGCTGCTGTTCGCCAACGAATGGCTGGACAACGTGCCGACCGAGATCGCCGAGGCCGACGCCGACGGGGTGGCCCGCTACGTCCTCGTGCGGAGCGACGGCACCGAGCGGCTGGGCGATCCGGTGACCGGGGCCGACGCCCGGTGGCTGAGCCACTGGTGGCCGCTGTCCGGGCCCGGTGACCGTGCGGAGATCGGCGGGCCGCGCGACGAGGCCTGGGCTGCGGCCGTCGCCTCCCTGGACTCCGGGACCGCCGTGGCCGTGGACTACGCGCATGTCCGGGCGGCGAGGCCGCCGTTCGGGACGCTCACGGGTTTCCGGGAGGGCCGCGAGGTGAAGCCGGTACCCGACGGCGGCTGCGACCTGACCTCCCACGTCGCCCTGGACGCATGCGCGGCGGCGGCCGGGGGCACCGCCGAACTGCTGGACCAGCGGACGGCGCTGCGTGAACTGGGCGTGAGCGGCGAACGGCCGCCGCTGGCCAGGGCGTCGGCCGATCCCGTCGGCTATGTGCGGGCGCTCGCGTCGGCGGGCGAGGCCGCGGAGCTCACGGCGCGGGGCGGGCTGGGCGACTTCGGCTGGCTGCGGCAACGGGTCACGGACCGCGACGATGGACAGGGACGGCGGTTCACGGACCGCGAGGAGGGATAGCGGGGCCCGGATCGCGAGGAGGGATACTGTCCCGCATGACGGAGACGACGATCGGCATCGGCGGCGCGGCGGAGAGCACCGACATGGTGCTGAACATCGGTCCCCAGCACCCCTCCACGCACGGCGTGCTCCGGCTGCGGCTCGTGCTGGACGGCGAGCGGATCCAGCAGGCCGAGCCGGTCATCGGCTATATGCACCGCGGCGCGGAGAAGCTCTTCGAGGCCCGGGACTACCGCCAGATCATCATGCTCGCCAACCGCCACGACTGGCTGTCGGCGTTCTCCAACGAGCTCGGTGTCGTCATGGCCGTCGAGCGCATGCTCGGCATGGAGGTCCCGGAGCGCGCCGTCTGGACGAGGACGCTGCTCGCGGAGCTGAACCGGGTCCTGAACCATCTGATGTTCCTCGGCTCCTACCCCCTCGAACTCGGCGGGATCACCCCGATGTTCCACGCGTTCCGGGAGCGCGAGGAGCTCCAGGCCGTGATGGAGGAGGTCTCCGGCGGCCGGATGCACTACATGTTCAACCGGGTCGGCGGCCTCAAGGAGGACCTGCCCGCGGGCTGGCTCGGCCGGGCCAGGGACGCCGTGGCCTCGGTGCGTTCGCGGATGGACGTCTACGACCGGCTGGTCCTCGGCAACGAGATCTTCCGGGGCCGCACCCGTGGCGTGGGGGTGCTGTCCGCCGACGCCGTGCACGCCTACGGGGTCTCCGGGCCGATCGCCCGGGCCTCGGGCGTCGACTTCGACCTGCGCCGGGACGAGCCGTATCTCGCGTACGGGGAGCTGCGGGACACCCTCAAGGTCGTCACCCGGACCGAGGGGGACTGCCTGGCGCGCTTCGAGTGCCTGCTGGAGCAGACGCACAACGCGCTGGACCTCGCCGACGCCTGCCTGGACCGGATGGCGGACCTGGCGCCCGGGCCCATCAACCAGCGGCTGCCCAAGGTGCTGAAGGCGCCGGAGGGGCACACCTACGCCTGGACCGAGAACCCGCTCGGCATCAACGGCTACTACCTGGTCTCCACGGGCGAGAAGACCCCGTACCGGCTGAAGCTGCGCTCCGCCTCGTACAACAACATCCAGGCGCTGACCGAGCTGCTGCCGGGCACGCTCGTCGCCGACATGGTGGCGATCCTCGGATCGCTCTTCTTCGTCGTCGGGGACATCGACAAGTAGCCCCGTCCCGCCCCGCTCCGCCCCGGCGGAGCCGGTTACTACGAGGAGATCGCGCTCCGCAGCCCGACGACGTCCAGCTGCTCGGTGTCGTCGTGCGCCGTCAGGTCGATGACCTTGCCGACCGCGCGGTTCTCGGCCGTGCCCGTGCGGTGCGCCGCCAGGGCCTCCTCGCCCACCACGTCCGCGAGGTCCTCGTTCTGCACGGACTCGATCGCGGCGTTCGCCTTCTGCGTCCCGAAGAAGTCGAAGCTTCCCTGCGGGACGAGATGGCGGCGCGCCGCGGCGTACGGGACGACCGCGGAGGCCGCGGGCACGGCGCGCGGCGGGCGCACGGGGGCGGGCGACAGCTTCGGGGCGGGCAGGGCGGCCTGCGTACGGCGGTGCTGGAGGTCACCCGCTCCGGCGACCGCCGCGTGCTTCCCCTTCGGGCCGTTTCCCTCCGTGTCCCGGTCCGCGGCACGCTCGGCGAGATCGCGCCGCCTGGCCAGCTCGGCCGTGCGGCGGGCCTCCTGGAGCGCCGCGTTCCGCGAGAGGTCCTGGAGTGCCTGGGCGGCCCTCAGATAGGCCCCGGGGGTCGGTGTGGAGCTCGCGGGAAGCAGCTCGCGCGGAGCGGACGCCTCGATGGCGAGCTGCCTGCGGCCCTCCAGCGCGCTGGCCCGCTCGGTCTCGGCGTTGGCGTACCGGCGCAGCAGCGCCGCGTGCTCGTTCCGCAGCCCGGCGAGCTCCACGCGCTTGCGGCGCAGCTTGGTCTCCAGCCGGACGCGCAGTTCCCGTGATTCCTCGAGGTCGGCCTCGACCTCGGCTATGCGCTCCTCGGTCTTCCATTCGTCGCTGGCACGCGCCCGGGTCAGCTCCGCCACACGGAGCCCGGCGGCCCGGTCCCAGCTGCGCATCAGCCAGGCACCGGTGACGGCGGCGGCCGCCGTCACGGCCACCAGGGCGCGCAGGGCCTGCGGTTCCGCGAGGAGCCAGGCGCCGGCGGCACAGACGACCGGCACTCCGGCCAGCACGGCGGGCGGCAGGATTCTGTGAAGGGGCGGCGAATGGCGGTGGCGTCCTCGTGGCATGGCCCGAAATTTACCGTGCGTACGAGTCACTTGGGAGGCCGCCCGGCAATCTGTTCCCCGCCGGTTACCTAGCGGCCTCTCAAGTGGCCCTTCGATACGCCCTTTTACTTCTTGATCAAGCCCTTCGACCGCAGATAGTCCGCAGCCGCGTCGGCGGGCTTGGCACGCTCGGCGTCGACCTTGCGGTTGAGTTCCGCGAGGTCCTTCGTGGTGAGTACGCCGGTGAGCTTCGCCAGCGCCTCCGCGATCTCCGGGGCGCCCGCGTCCTTGGCATTGACAACCGGAAGGACGTTGTCCGCATTCTGGAGCTTCTTGTCGTCCTCCAGGAACACCAGCCCGTAAGTGTCGAGCACCGCGTCCGTGGTGGTCGTGAGGACCAGCTGGTCCTTGCCGTCCTTGACGGCCTGCTTGGACTGCGGCGTGCCGACACCCTTGGGATCGATGCCGGTGACGTCGATGCCGTACGTCTTCTTCAGTCCGGGAGCGCAGAACGGGCGCACCTCGCACTCGTCACCCGCCGCGATCTTCACCTTGATCTTCGAGGCGCCGAGATCGGAAAGCGTCCTCAGGCTGTTCTTGTCGGCGAATTCCTTCGTCACCGCGAAGGCGTTCTGGTCGACGGCCTCGCCCGCCGGAAGGACCTTCAGCCCGAGCGGGGTGGCGAGCTTCTCCAGGGCCGCCACGGTGGCCGTCACGTCACCCGAGGCGACCGGGTTCTTCCCCGCCTCGTCCGCGCCGTTGACCTTGGCGTTGAGGAATTCCGCGAGGGTCGCCGCGTATTCCGGTACGACGTCGATCTCACCCTTCTCCAGGGAGGGTTCGTAGAGTTCGCGGTTCTTCACCGTGGTGATCGAGGCGTCGTATCCGGCGTCGCCCAGAATCTGCGCGTACAGCTCGGCCAGCACCTTCGACTCGGTGAAGGCGGCGGCGCCCACGACGAGCGAGCCCTTCCTGGAACCGGCACCCGAACCCGCGTCCGAGCCGCTCTTCTCGCTCTCCAGGCTGTCGCCGCCGCAGGCCGCGAGCGACCCTGCCAGCGCGACCACTCCGATGACCGCACCCGCTATGCGCGAGGTCCTGCTCATGGTGTTCTCCGTCCGGGAAATGGTGTGCACAGTGCGAAAGGGTCCGCGTGTTCCTACGGTCCCGCGGCGGCCGTTCATACGGTCCTGCGGCGGCGCAGGGGCGACAGCAGCCGGTCCAGCGCCACGAGCACCCCCTCCACGACCAGGGCCAGCAGGGCGACCAGCACGGCGCCCGCGAAGACCTGCGCCGTGTCGTAGGTGTTGAATCCGGCGGTGATGATCCGGCCGAGGCCGCCGAGCCCGACCATCGCGGCGATGGAGGCGGTCGCGACCACCTGTACGGCGGCGGACCGGAGACCGGTCATGATCATCGGGTAGGCGAGGGGAAGCTCGACACGCACGAAGAGCTGCCCGCCGGACATCCCCATCCCCCGCGCCGCCTCCAGCACCGACCGGTCCACCTCCCTCATCCCGACGTAGGCGTTCGTCAGCAGCGGGGGCACCGCGAACAGCACCAGCGCGATCACCGTGGGCAGATAGCCGGAGTTGCGCAGGGGCGTCATCATGAAGAGGGCCAGCACCGCGAACACCGGGACCGCCCGCCCCACGTTGGAGACGTTGACCGCCAGCGCGCCCCCCTTGCCGACGTGGCCCAGCCAGAGGGCGACCGGCAGGGCGAGGGCACAAGCCACCGCGAGGGCGATCCCGCTGACGTACAGATGCTCCGCCAGGCGCTGGGCCGCCCCGCCGTCCCCCGACCAGTTGGAGCCGGTGGTCAGCCAGGTCCACGCGTCTTGGATGACTCCCATGGGTCAGGCCGCCTCCGTCCTCGCGATGCCCGGCCCCGTGGACGGGGTCCGTATCCGGGTCCACGGCGTGAGCAGGCGCTGCGCCCCGAGCAGCAGCAGATCCGCGGCCACCGCGAGCAGCACGCAGAGCACGGACGCGGTGAGCACCTGGGCCTTGAAGAAGCTGGGCAGCGCGTCCTCTATGAGGTTGCCGAGGCCGCCCTTGCCGACGAGTGAGCCGACCGTGGTCAGCGCGACCGTCGACACCGTGGCGATGCGCAGCCCGGCCATCAGCGCGGGGAGGGCCAGGGGGAGTTCGACCTCCCAGAGGAGCCGGGCGGGGCCGTACCCCATCCCCTTCGCGGCTTCCCTGGCCTCCTGGGGCACCGCTTCGAGGCCGGCCAGGATGTTGCGCACGAGGATGGTCAGCGAATAGAGCACCAGGCCCGTGACGACGAGCGCCGCCGAGAGCCCGAAGAGCGGCAGCAGCAGCGAGAACATCGCCAGCGAGGGCACGGTGTAGAGCACGGTGGTCAGCCCCAGCACCGGTCCCGCGAAACGCCTTCCGCGGCGGGCGAGCAGCGCGAGCGGAAATGCCACCACGAGCCCTATCAGCACGGAGACCGCCGTGATCCAGATGTGCTGGACGGTCGCCTCGGTCAACTCATGGCTGCGGGAACGCAGATACTCCCCGCAGATCCAGTCGTTCGCCACCAGGCAGTTCTGCTCGGCCATCCGTCCCCCACCTCCCGTTCGCCCTCGCGGCGCCGTCACGGCCTCTTCTCCGGCGACCCTATCCCCGAGCACCGACAATCGCCGAGGCTGTCGTATTCCGGCAACATGGCCTTCACAGAACCCGCGTCACAATGGGGAATCATGATCCGTTTCGAGCACGTCACCAAGCGGTACGAGGACGGCACCACCGCCGTCGACGGCCTTTCCTTCGAGGTCGCCGACGGTGAACTGGTCACGCTCGTCGGACCTTCCGGCTGCGGCAAGACGACCACCATGAAGATGGTGAACCGTCTGATCGAACCGACCGAGGGCCGGATATTCCTCGACGGGGACGACATATCCGCCATCGACCCCGTGCAACTCCGGCGCCGTATCGGCTATGTGATCCAGCAGGTCGGCCTCTTCCCGCACAAAACGGTCCTGGAGAACACGGCGACCGTGCCTCATCTCCTCGGCTGGAAGCGGGGAAAGGGGAAGGAGCGCGCCGCCGAACTGCTCGATCTGGTCGGACTGGATCCCTCCGTTTACGGCGGCCGCTATCCCGAGCAGCTTTCCGGCGGCCAGCGTCAACGCGTGGGCGTGGCACGGGCCCTGGCGGCCGATCCGCCCGTCCTCCTGATGGACGAGCCTTTCGGGGCGGTCGACCCCGTCGTGCGGGAAAGGCTCCAGAACGAATTCCTGAAACTCCAGGCACAGGTCCGCAAGACCGTCCTGTTCGTCACCCACGACATCGAGGAGGCCGTCCGGCTCGGCGATCGCATCGCCGTCTACGGACAGGGCCGCATCGAGCAGTTCGACACCCCCGCCACCGTGCTCGGCGCCCCGGCGACCCCGTACGTGGCCGACTTCGTCGGGGCCGACCGCGGCCTGAAGCGGCTCTCGGTCACCCCGGTCGAGGAGAGCGACCTGGACCAGCCGCCGGTCGTCCACCTCGACGACCCGCTGGCGACGGCGACCCAGCGGCTACGGGCGGACGGAGCGCGCTGGGCGGTCGTCCTGGACGGCCAGGACAATCTGCACGGCTGGATCCCGGCGGGCGACGCGGCGACCGCGAAGGGCACGGTCCGCGAGCACGCCCGGCGCATGGAGGCGTGGCTTCCGCTCGGCGCGCCGCTCAAGCAGGCCTTCGCCACGATGCTCCAGCACGACGCGGGCTGGATCGCCGTCATCGACAAGGAGGGCACCGGCCGCTTCCTCGGTGTGCTCACCCCGGCCCGGCTCCACGAGGCACTCCGCCGGTCGATCGACGCCGACGCGCAGGACGTGCCGCGCGCCGAGGTCGCCGTGGAGACCGTGGCGGGCGTCGGCGCCTGAGGACCTCCCGGCCGCCCAGGCCTGCCGCCCAGGCCTCCCGCACGGCCGCCCAGGGTGCCCGTCCGGCCGAATCCGGGGCGGGCGGATCCTCCGGGCGACCGGTCCCGCAGCGGTCGGGCCCTCGGGGTGCGGGACGGGCCCGCCGGAGCCGGCCGCCCGTGCGCGCGGCCCGGGCAGCCCCTCACCGGGCCTAGGCTGGTCGCATGAGTACGTTGCGAGGACGGGGCACAGTACGGGGTCTGCCGGAGTGGGACCGCTGCGCGGTCATGGGAGTCGTCAATGTGACGCCCGACTCCTTCTCCGACGGAGGCCACTGGTTCGACACCACGGCCGCGATCAAGCACGGCCTCGAACTGGTGGCCGAAGGGGCGGATCTCGTCGACGTCGGCGGTGAGTCGACGCGCCCCGGCGCGAGCAGGGTGGACGAGGCGGAGGAGCTCCGGCGGGTGATCCCCGTCGTGCGGGGGCTGGCCTCCGAGGGCGTCACCATCTCCGTGGACACCATGCGGGCCAGCGTCGCCGAACAATCCGTCGCAGCCGGCGCGGCCCTGGTCAACGACGTGAGCGGCGGCCTGGCCGACCGGGACATGATCCGGGTCGTCGCCGCCGCCGGAGTGCCGTTCGTCGTCATGCACTGGCGCGGATTCAGCGAGTCGATGAACAGCCGGGCGGTCTACGAGGACGTCGTGGGCGAGGTCGTCGCGGAGCTCCGCGAACGGATGGACGCGGTGATCGAGGGCGGGGTGGACCCCGAGAAGCTGGTGATCGACCCCGGCCTGGGCTTCGCCAAGGACGCCGCACAGGACCTGGCACTCGTCGCGCACCTGGACCGGCTGCGCGATCTGGGCAGGCCGCTGCTCGTCGCCGCCTCCCGCAAGCGTTTCCTCGGCCATGTCCTGGCGGGCGGGGACGCCACCCCGCCGCCGGCCCGCGAGCGGGACGCCGCGACGGCCGCGATCTCCGCCCTCTCCGCGAACGCGGGCGCCTGGGCGGTCCGGGTCCACGCCGTACGCCCCACGGCCGACGCGGTGCGGGTGGCCCGCGCCGTCGAAGGAGCCGCGTGAGCGCCGCGCGCGACGAGCACGAGGAGGCCGCCGCCGACATCGCGGCGGTCGAGGAGGCCAACACCGCCTTCTACGAGGCGATGGAGCGCGGCGACTTCGACGCCCTCTCCGGCCTCTGGCTGCCGGGCGAGGACCTCACCGTCTCCTGCGTCCATCCCGGCTGGCCGGTGCTCACGGGCCGCGGCGAGGTGCTGCGGAGCTATGCGCTGATCATGGCGAACACGGAGTACATCCAGTTCTTCCTGACCGATGTCGGTGTCTCGATGACCGGCGACACCGCGCTGGTGACCTGCACCGAGAACATCCTCAGCGGCGGCCCGGCGGAGGACGGCAACGCGCTCGGCCCGCTGGTCGGCCAGCTCGTCGTCGCCACCAATGTGTTCCGGCGCACACCCGAGGGCTGGAAGCTGTGGTCCCACCACGGCTCCCCCGTACTGGCCGAAACCGGTGAGGAAGAGGACGAAGAACCGTCCTCCTGAACGGCCCGGACGCGTCACGGGGATTGGGCCGGGCGATCACGGGGTATACGCGGCTACCACCCCCGAACCGTGCCGGCCCGCGTCCCCCGCGGGCAGGCACTGTCGGTGCTCGCGGGTAGATTCGAAAGACGGCGCCTTTCCGCCCGCACGCGGCCGGGTGCCTCCAGAGACGACAACAGCAGGAGTGATTCGCGTGGATCGTGTCGCGCTGCGCGGCCTCAAGGCCCGTGGGCACCACGGTGTCTTCCCCAAGGAACGGGAAGAGGGCCAGACCTTCATCGTGGACCTGGTGCTCGGCCTCGACACCCGCCCCGCGGCAGCCGCCGACGACCTGACGAAGACCGTTCACTACGGCGTGGTCGCGGAAGAGGTGGTCGATGTCGTCCAGGGTGAGCCGGTCGACCTGATCGAGACCCTCGCGGAACGCATCGCGCAGCAGTGCCTCAAGCACGAGGGGGTCGAGGAGGTAGAGGTCGTCGTCCACAAGCCGGACGCCCCGATCACCGTCCCCTTCGACGACGTGACCATCACCATCACCCGGAGCCGAGCATGACTGCATTTTCCACCGAAGGGCAGAGCGACCCGACCGTACAGCCGGTTCCCGCCGCCGTGGTCGAGCAGGTCGACGCTGCGGACGTCACCCTCTCCAACCCCAAACGCGCCGTGATCTCCCTCGGCTCCAACCTCGGCAACCGGCTGGAGACGCTCCAGGGCGCCATCGACGCCCTGGAGGACACCCCCGGCCTGCGGGTCAAGGCGGTCTCCCCGGTCTACGAGACGGAGCCCTGGGGCGTCACTCCCGGCTCCCAGCCGTCGTACTTCAACGCGGTGATCGTCGTGAAGACGACCCTGCCCCCCTCGTCCCTGCTGGAGCGCGGCCAGGCCATCGAGGAGGCCTTCGACCGGGTCCGCGAGGAGCGCTGGGGCCCGCGCACGATCGACGTCGACATCGTGTCGTACGCCGACGTGGTCTCCGACGACCCGCTGCTCACCCTTCCGCACCCCCGCGCCCGCGAGCGCGCCTTCGTCCTCGCCCCCTGGCACGACGTGGACCCGGAGGCCCAGCTGCCCGGCGCCGGACCGGTCTCCGATCTGCTGGCCGGAGTCGGCCGCGAAGGAGTGCTTCCCCGGCCCGACCTGGAACTCCGTCTCCCCGAGTAGTCGTCAGGACCCGAGGAGTCGTTAGGCTCGGGGGCGAACGAAGCGGCGACGGCACGGGTGGACGACCCGCGCCGCACGACACGGCCACGGCGGCGAAGGGCGGCACTCTCGGTGAAGCAACTACGGCTCGGTCTCCTGGCCGGAATCTTCGCCGGAGCCGGCGTGCTGTCCTGGGGCGCGGCGCGCCTCTGGGACGCCCTGGGCACCCTGCCGAGCGTGCCGCTCGCCGCTCCCATCGTGCTGGCCGCGATCGCCGTCGTCCTGCTGGCCACGGCCCTGTCCATCAGGGCGCGGCTGCGTGCCCAGCGGGAGCGGCGTCCGGGCGCGAAGGGCGTCGAGCCGCTGATGGCCGCCCGAGCCCTGGTCTTCGGCCAGGCGAGCGCGCTCGTCGCCGCGCTGGTCGCCGGGATGTACGGCGGCACGGGCGTCTTCCTGCTCGGCTCCCTGGATGTCCCGCCCCGTCGGGATCAGGCCATCTACGCGGGCTTCGCGGTGCTGGCCGGCGTCGCGGTCATCGCCGCCGCCTTCTTCCTGGAGCGCGTCTGCAAGCTCCCCGAAGACGGCGACAACGACCGGAACACGGCCCAGGCCGCCTGAGGGCGCTCCAAGCCGCCCCGGGGCCTCTCGTCCGCGCTCAGCGCGCCATGATGAGGCTCATGGCCTCGGCGCGCGTGGCCGGATCACGCAGCTGTCCGCGGACCGCCGAGGTGATCGTCTTGGCTCCGGGCTTGCGGATGCCGCGCATCGACATGCACATGTGCTCGCACTCGATGACCACGATGACCCCGCGCGGCTCCAGGATCGCCATCAGGGACTCGGCGATCTGCGTGGTGAGCCGTTCCTGCACCTGCGGCCGGCGGGCGTAGACGTCGACCAGCCGTGCCAGCTTCGACAGCCCCGTGATCTTTCCCGAGGTCGCCGGGATGTAGCCGACGTGCGCGACGCCGTGGAACGGCACCAGGTGGTGCTCGCAGGTGCTGAACACCTCGATGTCCTTGACCAGCACCATCTCGTCATGGCCGAGGTCGAACGTCGTCGTCAGGACGTCCTCGGGCTCCTGGTGGAGCCCGGCGAATATCTCCTTGTACGCGCGTGCCACCCGGCCCGGGGTCTCCAGCAGGCCCTCGCGGTCCGGGTCCTCGCCGACCGCGATGAGGAGCTCCCGCACGGCGGCCTCGGCCCGCTTCTCGTCGAATACGCCGATCGAACCCTGCCCGTCGAACGTCACCGGGTCGGTCATCTGTGCCTCGTTCCTCTGTGCAGTCACATGCGCAGCCCGCCGGGACCTCACACGATGCGGCGGGCATGGCGCAGGCGTACGAAAAAGCCGCGCCCCCACAGGCTAGAACCTGGGGGGCGCGGCATCCATTCCGGGCCCGGTGGAGCCCCGTGACAGGGGACACACCTGGTCGGGCAGGGGCTAACTCTCGGGGCGGTCCTCCGGAAGCGCCTCCGTGGAGGTGCCGGTGTTCTTCGACGTGATGTCCGTCGGAGCGATCTCCGGGGTGGCCGAACCATTGGCAGCGCCGTTGGTCAGGGCCAGCTCCTTGGGAGAGAGCACGGGCGGACGCGTCGACGGAGTACGCCGGGCGGAACCGGTCCACGCCGGACGGGCCGGGCGCTTCACGATCGGGGCGAAGATCTCGGCGATCTGCTCCTTGCCGAGCGTCTCCTTCTCGAGAAGCTCCAGGACCAGGGCGTCGAGGATGTCGCGGTTCTCCACGAGAATTTCCCACGCGTCGTTGTGCGCGGTCTCGATGAGCTTCTTGACCTCTTCGTCGACGAGCGCCGCGACCTCTTCCGAGTAGTCGCGCTGGTGGCCCATCTCCCGGCCCACGAAGGGCTCGGTGTTGTCGCCGCCGAACTTGATCGCACCCAGACGCTCGGTCATGCCGTACTGCGTGACCATCGCGCGGGCCGTGGCAGTGGCCTTCTCGATGTCGTTCGCAGCGCCGGTCGTCGGGTCGTGGAAGACCAGCTCCTCGGCCGCGCGCCCGCCCAGCATGTATGCCAGCTGGTCGAGCATCTCGTTGCGCGTCGTGGAGTACTTGTCCTCCTCCGGGAGCACCATCGTGTAACCGAGGGCACGGCCGCGGGAGAGGATCGTGATCTTGTGGACCGGGTCCGACTGGGGGGAAGCCGCCGCGACCAGGGCGTGTCCGCCCTCGTGGTACGCGGTGATCTTCTTCTCCTTCTCGGACATGATCCGGGTCCGCTTCTGCGGACCCGCCACGACGCGGTCGATGGCCTCGTCGAGCATCTGGTTGTCGATCAGCTTCTTGTTGCTGCGCGCCGTCAGGAGCGCGGCCTCGTTCAGCACGTTCGACAGGTCGGCACCGGTGAAGCCGGGCGTACGACGGGCGACCGCGTTGAGGTCGACGTCCTCCGCGACGGGCTTGCCCTTCTGGTGCACCTTGAGGATCTCCAGGCGCCCCTGCATGTCCGGGCGGTCGACCGCGATCTGCCGGTCGAAACGTCCGGGACGCAGCAGCGCCGGGTCCAGGATGTCCGGCCGGTTCGTGGCGGCGATCAGGATGACGCCGCCCTTCACGTCGAAGCCGTCCATCTCGACGAGCAGCTGGTTGAGCGTCTGCTCGCGCTCGTCGTGACCGCCGCCCATACCGGCACCGCGGTGCCGGCCGACGGCGTCGATCTCGTCGACGAAGACGATGGCCGGAGCGTTCGCCTTGGCCTGCTCGAAGAGGTCACGGACACGGGAGGCACCGACACCGACGAACATCTCGACGAAGTCGGAACCGGAGATCGAGTAGAACGGCACGCCCGCCTCGCCCGCGACCGCGCGAGCGAGCAGCGTCTTGCCCGTTCCGGGCGGCCCGTACAGCAGGACGCCCTTGGGGATCTTGGCGCCGACGGCCTGGAACTTCGCCGGCTCCTGGAGGAATTCCTTGATCTCGTACAGTTCCTCGACGGCCTCGTCCGACCCCGCCACATCGGCGAACGTCGTCTTCGGCGTGTCCTTGGTGATCAGCTTGGCCTTGGACTTGCCGAACTGCATGACCTTGGAGCCGCCGCCCTGCATCTGATTCATCAGGAACAGGAACACGACGACGATCAGGACGAAGGGCAGCAGGGAGAGAAGGATCGAGACGAACGGGGACTGCTTCGACGGCGAGACGGTGTAACCCTTCTCGATGTCACCGCTCTCGAACTTCTGCTGCAGCGTGTCGGCCAGCTCGACACCCTGGTTGCCGATGTAGCTCGCCTGGAACTTGCTGCCGGACTCGCCCTGGAGCTTTTCCTTGTCCTTCAGCTCGATCTTCAGGATCTGTTCGTCACCGGTGGTCAGCTTGGCCTGTTTCACCTGGTTCTTGCTGATCGCCTGGATCACCTTGCCGGTGTCCACCGTCTTGTAGCCGCCGGACGAGCCGACGACCTGCATCAACACGACCACGGCGAGGACGGCCAGCACGATCCACATGACCGGCCCACGGAAGTATCGCTTCACGTCCATCCATACGGAGCGAAGTCGCCCCGTCCCTCCTGCCCGTAGGTAAATGCTGCTGTGAGAAAAGACTGTTCTTCGGACGGTACCCCAGCATTGTCACCCGTGACCGCAGGGGACGTACGACAAACCCGTCTTCGAAGGCTCCAACGGCCCGAACGCCACAAGGGTTCCCGGCCGTCCGGCCCGGTTGGTTGCGCCCGGGTCCGGCGGGGCCGGGTGACTCAGCCGCCGTAGACGTGGGGGGCGAGCGTCCCGACGAAGGGGAGGTTGCGGTACTTCTCCGCGTAGTCCAGGCCGTAGCCGACGACGAACTCGTTGGGGATGTCGAAGCCGACCCACTTCACGTCGATCGCGACCTTCGCGGCGTCCGGCTTGCGGAGCAGCGTGCAGACCTCCAGGCTCGCGGGTTCGCGGGAGCCGAGGTTGGTCAGCAGCCAGGACAGCGTCAGGCCGGAGTCGATGATGTCCTCGACGATCAGGACGTGCTTGCCCTTGATGTCGGTGTCGAGGTCCTTGAGGATCCGGACGACGCCCGAGGACTGGGTGCCCGCGCCGTACGAGGAGACGGCCATCCAGTCCATGGTGACGGGGGTGGACAGCGCGCGTGCCAGGTCCGCCATCACCATCACGGCGCCCTTGAGCACGCCGACGATGAGCAGGTCCTTGCCCGCGTACTCCGCGTCGATCTTCGCTGCCAGCTCGACGAGCTTCGCGTCGATCTCTTCCTTGGTGAGGAGCACCGACTGAAGGTCGGTGCCCATGTCCTTCTCGTTCACCCGCGTCTCTTTCTCTGCCCTGCCGGACCCGGACTGTTCCCCGGGCCGGACCGGCGTTTCGCCTGCACTTCAGCCGCTTGCGCTTCAGCTCTGCCGAATCACCAGTCTGCCACCCTGGCGCCGCACCTCGACGCGGCCGGGCAGGTTGATGGCGCCCTGGCCGCGCCAGCCGGTGATGAGCCGGTCGACTTCCTCGATATGACGGGCGAAGAGCGAACCCGCGGGTGAACCGGCGTCGATCACGGCGCGGCGCAGCACCCGGCGGCGTACCGCGGGCGGCAGGACGGAGAGCTTGGCGCACTCCAGCCGTCCGTCGTCGTCGCGGACCGAGCGGGCGGCCTCGGCGGCCCAGGTGTCGAGTGCGTCCGCGTCGTCGCGGGAGAGCTGCGCCGTACGGGCGAGAGCTTCCACGACGCCTTTGCCCAGCGCCTTCTCCAGGGCGGGCAGGCCCTCGTGGCGCAGCCGGGAACGGGTGTAGGCGGGGTCGATGTTGTGGGGGTCGTCCCAGACGGGGATCGACTGCACCAGGCAGGCCTTGCGGGCGGTCTGCCGGTCGAGCTGGAGGAAGGGGCGGCGGTAGCGGCCGGAGGGCCCGGAGGCGGCGGCCATCCCGGAGAGCGAGCGGATGCCCGAGCCCCTGGCGAGGCCCAGCAGGACGGTCTCGGCCTGGTCGTCGCGGGTGTGGCCGAGGAGGACCGCCGCGGCGCCCAGGCGCTCCGCCGCGGCGTCCAGGGCCGCGTAGCGGGCGTCGCGGGCGGCGGCCTCGGGCCCGCCGTCACGGCCGACGTGGACGGCGACGGCCTCGACCGGGTCGAGCCGCATCTCGGCGAGGCGCGTGACGACCTCGCCGGCGCGGAGGTCGGAGCCGGGCTGGAGGTTGTGGTCGACGGTGATGCCGCCGGCGCGGACGGGGAGCTTGCGCGACTCGAAGGCGAGCGCGGACGCGAGCGCCATGGAGTCGGCGCCGCCGGAGCACGCGACCAGGACGAGCGGGGTGTCGGGGCGCTCCGGAAGCCCGGGACGCCGGCCGCCCGCCCCGGCTTCGGCGAACTCGGCGTGTCCGGCCTGTTCGCTGTGACGGCTGTATTCGGTGACGACGTCGTGGAGTACGCGGCGGACCGCCAGGCGTATCGCCGCGACCGCAGGATGGGGACCCATGTCCGGTGCCCTTCGGGTGAAGTTTTGGGGGGTGCCTCCGAGCGGGCCGGGACGGAGTCCCGTCACTCAGAGTGCGTCGATGGTGACAGAGCCAAGCTGTTCATCGAGCATTGCACGCCTTCCCATGCCCTTATGGTCCCTCGGATGGGTGATTGGGGAGGCAATCTTCTGCCGCCGGGCACGCCATGATCACGAGTCTGCCTTACGGTGCACCCGCGCCACCCAGTCCTCGGGGGAGGCGATCTCGGCCTTGGTGGGCAGGGTATTGGGGGAGGTCCACACCCTGTTGAAGCCGTCCATGCCGACCTCGCCGACCACCGCGCGGACGAACTTCTCGCCGTCGCGGTACTGCCGCAGCTTGGCGTCGAGCCCCAGGAGCTTGCGCAGCGCCAGGTCCAGCCGGCTCGCCCCGCGCGCCCTGCGCTGCTGGAACTTCTCCCGGATCTCGGCGACGGAGGCCACCACATCGGGGCCCACCCCGTCCATCACGAAGTCCGCGTGTCCTTCGAGCAGGGACATCACGGCGGTGAGACGGCCGAGGATCTCGCGCTGGGCGGGCGTCTGGACGATCTCGACGAGGCTGCGCCCGCCGTCGTCGCCCTCCTCGCCGCGCTCGCCCTCGGGCCGGCTGCCGCCCGAGAAGGTCTGCGCGGCCTCTCGGAGCCGTTCGAGGAAGGTCATCGGGTCGACGTCGGTCTCGTCGAGGAACGACTGGATTTCGCCCTGGAGGTGGTCGCGGAGCCACGGGACACCGGTGAACTGGGTGCGGTGGGTCTCCTCGTGGAGGGCCACCCAGAGCCTGAAGTCGTGCGGGTCGACCTCGAGTTCGCGTTCGACGTGGACGATGTTGGGGGCGACCAGCAGCAGCCTGCCGCCGCCGTTGGCGGAGGCCGGGAGCTCGCGGGTGGCGGGGGCGAAGGTCTCGTACTGGCCGAGGACCCGGGAGGCCAGGAACGACAGCAGCATGCCCAGTTCGACGCCGGTGACCTTGCCGCCCACGGCGCCGAGCACGGCGTTGCCCGGGCCGGTGCCGCGCCGGTCCTGCATCTTCCCCAGCAGGGGGCGCAGCAGCTCACGGAAGCCCGCGACGTTGGCCCTGATCCAGCCCGCCCGGTCGACGACCAGGACGGGGGTGTCCTCGGGTTCGTGCCCGTCCGGGATCATCCGGGTGTACGAACGGACGTGCTCCTCCGACGCCTTGGCGTGCCGGCGGAGCTCCGCGACGACGGCGCGGGCCTCCTCACGGCTGATCTCGGGACCCGGCCGCACGAACCGGGTCGCGGTCGCGACCGCGAGATTCCAGTCGACCATCTCGGCACCACCGATGCTCGTCATGCGTCAACCGTACGTGAGGTGGCCGCCCCGTGGTGGGGTGTCAGGCGCTCACCGGCCGCCTTTGGTGAGCGCTGTGGCCAGGGTGTCGAGTGAGGACTCCGCCTCGTCGGGGGATGTGGTGCCCGAGGCCAGGAAGGCGAAGGCGAGCAGTCGTCCCCTGGCGTCGACCGAGGTCCCGGCGAGGCTGTTCACGCCGGTGAGGGTGCCCGTCTTGGCCCTGATCAGGCCGGTTCCCCGGGATGTGGCGGTGTAGCGGTCGCCGAGCGTGCCGCTGAAACCCGCCACCGGCAGGCCCGTGAGGACCGGGCGGAGCTCGGGATGGTCCGGACCGGCGGCCAGCGCCAGCAGCTGCGCCAGCAGGGCCGCCGTCACCTTGTCGGCGCGGTCGAGACCGCTCCCGTCGGCGAGGTGGGCGCCCTTCAGCGGCAGGCCGAGCGCCTTCAGCCGGGCGGTCACCGCGCGCCGGGCGCCCGCGAAGGAGGCCGGCTCCCCCGCCTCGATCGCGGTCTGGCGCGCGAGCGCCTCGGCGATGTCGTTGTCGCTGTTGGTCAGCGCGCGCTCCACGAGAGCGGAGAGCGGCTTCGACAGATGCGTCGCCACCGTCCGGGACCCGCCCACGGCGCGCCCGGCCTCGGGCGCGGACCGGGTGTCCACACCGGCGTCGTCCAGGAGGTCCGCGAAGGCGCGCGCGGCGTCGCCCGCCGGGTCGGCCGTACGGGGAGCGGGCCCTCGGACGCTGCCGTCGAGGCGGCCCTCGTCGGCCATGAGCGCGCTGACGGAAGCGATGTTCTCGTTGGGGCCGATGGGGTGGAGGGCCGGGCCCGAGTAGCCCGACGTGTCGTACCTGAGCCGGACGGTCCCGGCGCCGCCGTCGCGCAGGGAGCGTGCGGTGTCGGCGGCCAGGGAGCGCAGGGCCGCCTTGTCCAGGGTGGGGTCGCCGCCGCCGACCAGGGTGAGTGTGCGGGAGTCCGGGGAGAGCCGGACCGTCGTGGCGATGCGGTGACCGGGCCCGAGTGCGGAGAGCGCGGCGGCGGCAGTGGCGATCTTCACCGTGGAGGCGGGGGTCATCGGGGTCGTCGCGCCATGGGCGTACAGCTGCTTGCCGGTGGCCACGTCGACGACGACGGCCGTGCGCACGGCACCGAGGGCGGGCGAGTCCAGCAGCGGATCGAGAGCGGCACCCAGGGCGCTCGCGCCCGCCTGGGCGGAGAGCCCCGCCGTGTTGCCCAGGGCGCTCAGAACGGGGGGCGCGCTGGGGGCGGGCGCCGGTCCGTCGGTAGCCTCCCCTTGGTGATGTGCGCCACCTGCGCGCTCCTGAACGGCCGCCCGGTCCCGCTCGGCCTTACGCTGACCGGAGTCCCACGGACCGGCGGCCAGGACGGCACCGACGGCGACGACCAGGCCGAGCACCGCGGAGCCTGCGACGAGCCGGAGGTCCTGCGCCCCGCTCCCGCGCTTCAGGTACGTCGGGGCTTTCCACCTGCCCCATCCGTTCAACGGTTCGTGCGTCGGTCTGTCCACCGGCTCGGCCACCGTTGACCAGCCCCTTTCGCGAGCACTCATCTGCGTGAGGGACACTTAACCACCAGTCGTATGTGTTGATCATGGAGGAGCCACCCGTGGAGTTCGACGTCGTTATCGAGATTCCGAAGGGTTCGCGGAACAAGTACGAGGTGGACCACGAGACCGGTCGGATCCGTCTGGACCGTCGGCTCTTCACCTCGACCAGTTACCCGGCGGACTACGGTTTCGTCGAGAACACCCTCGGCGAGGACGGCGACCCGCTGGACGCGCTGGTCATCCTGGAGGAGCCGACGTTCCCCGGCTGCCTCATCAAGTGCCGCGCGATCGGCATGTTCCGGATGACGGACGAGGCCGGCGGCGACGACAAGCTGCTGTGCGTCCCGGCGTCCGACCCGCGGGTGGAGCACCTGCGCGACATCCACCACGTGTCGGAGTTCGACCGCCTGGAGATCCAGCACTTCTTCGAGGTCTACAAGGACCTGGAGCCCGGCAAGTCCGTCGAGGGCGCCGACTGGGTCGGCCGCGCCGAGGCCGAGGCCGAGATCGAGGCCTCCTACAAGCGCCTCGAGGCGCAGGGCGGCGCGCACTGACGTGATCCTTCCGGTTCCGCTTACGGGCGGGACGGCGCGGATCACGGCGCATGGGGCCCTCCGGTCCCGCTGACCGTACGTACGACGGGCGGCGCACCTTCACGGTGCGCCGCCCGTCGTGCGTGGCCCCCCATGTCCGTGTCCATACTGGGCAGAAGCGCTCCCAGGACGGGCGGTCGAGGAGGAACGAGGTCGAGTGGTGGCGGAACAGGGCGGTCCCGAGGACCAGAAGCCCCAGTCCGACGAGGCGCGCAGCGCCTTCGTCCCACCGGCCGGTGTGGAGCAGCCACCACCGCTCGAGGACGACCACCCCAGCTCGGAATTCGCCCTTCCGGCCGGTCTGCACACCGAGCCGTCGTCGGCGCCGGGCTCGGCCCCAGGTTCCGGTTCCGGGCCGGGCGGCGGTTCCGCATCCGACACGCTGTCCTCCGCCTTCGTGCCGCCGAGCGGGTACAACGCGCAGCATCCGCCGCCCGCCTTCACTCCCGCGCACGGCATTCCGATGGTCCGGCTGACCAAGGAGGCGCCCTGGCAGGACCGGATGCGCACGATGCTGCGCATGCCGGTGACCGAGCGCCCGGCCCCCGAGAGCGTCCAGAAGACCGATGACTCGGGCCCGGCCGTTCCGCGCGTGCTCGACCTGACCCTGCGTATCGGGGAGCTGCTGCTCGCGGGCGGCGAGGGCGCCGAGGACGTCGAGGCCGCCATGTTCGCGGTGACGCGCTCCTACGGGCTCGACCGCTGCGAACCGACGGTCACCTTCACCCTGCTCTCCATCTCGCACCAGCCGTCGCTGGTCGAGGACCCCGTGACGGCGAGCCGGACCGTACGCCGCCGGGGTACCGACTACACCCGGCTGGCCGCGGTGTTCCGGCTGATCGACGACATCACGACGGCCGAGCACGTCGAGGTGTCGCTGGAGGAGGCCTACCGGCGCCTCGCGGAGATCCGCCGCAACCGGCACCCGTACTCGGGCTGGGTGCTCACGGTCGCCGCCGGTCTGCTCGCGGGCTCCGCGTCGGTGCTGGTCGGCGGTGGCGCCCTGGTCTTCATCGTGGCGGCGGCGGGCGCGATGCTCGGCGACCGTCTGGCCTGGCTCTGCGCCGGGCGCGGGCTGCCCGAGTTCTACCAGTTCACGGCTGCGGCCATGCCTCCGGCGGCGATGGGTATCGCGCTCACCCTCACCCACTCGACGGACATCCGGCCGTCCGCGGTGATCACCGGTGGTCTCTTCGCGCTGCTTCCCGGGCGGGCGCTGGTCGCCGGGGTGCAGGACGGTCTGACCGGCTACTACATCACCGCGGGAGCCAGGCTCCTGGAGGTCATGTACTTCTTCATCGGCATCGTGGCGGGGGTGCTTCTGATGCTCTACCTGGGCGTCCAGCTCGGCGCCCAGCTGAACCCCGAGGCCCGGTTCGTGCCCAACGACCGGCCGGTGGTCCAGATCCTGGCCTCCATGCTCCTCACGCTGGCCTTCGCCGTGCTGCTCCAGCAGGAGCGCTCCACCGTGCTCGCGGTGACCCTCAACGGGGGCGTGGCGTGGATCATCTACGGGGCGATGGCCCGCACGGGCGGCATCTCCCCGGTGGCCGCCACGGCGGTCGCGGCGGGCCTCGTGGGCCTGTTCGGCCAGCTGTTCTCGCGCTACCGCTACACCTCGTCGCTGCCGTACATCACGGCGGCGATCGGACCGCTGCTGCCCGGTTCGGCGACCTACTTCGGTCTGCTGGGCGTCGCGCAGAACGAGGTGGACGCCGGGCTCACCTCGCTCTTCACCGCTGTCGCCACGGCGCTGGCGATCGCCATCGGGGTCAATCTGGGGAGCGAGATCTCCCGGCTGTTCATGCGGGTGCCGGGCGCGGTCGGGGGCGCCTCGCGCCGCGCCGCCAAACGGACCCGCGGCTTCTGACACACGGACGGCGCCCCGGTCCCGCCGGGGACCGGGGCGCCGTCGGCGCGTGCGCGGGGATCAGCGCCTGTTCTGCCAGCCGTACGGGTCCTGGTCGCCGTCCTGGCCGCCCCGGTCGTACGGTCCGGGCTGCGGCTGGGCCGGGGGCTGAGTCCGGCCGGCGCCGTACTGGCCGTCGTGCCCGCCGTCGTACGGAGCGCCCTGGGCGTCCGGGTACTGGCTGCCCTGGCCGGCGTACTGGCCGCCGTACTGCTGGCCCTGCTGGGCGTTGCCGTACTGCTGGCTCTGGGCGCCGCCGTACTGCTGGCTCTGGCCGCCGTCGTACTGCTGGCCCGCCTGGGCTCCGCCGTACTGGCCGGGCTGGGCGCTGCCGTACTGGCCGCCGTACTCCTGGGCCTGCTGGGCGTTCCCGTACTGACCGCCGTACTGCTGGCCCTGCTGCGCGCCGCCGTACTGGCCGGGCTGGGCGCTGCCGTACTGGCCGCCGTACTGCTGGGCGCTGCCGTACTGCTGGCCCGCCTGCGCGCCGTACTGGCCGGGCTGGTCGGCGTACTGACCGGGCTGGGCGTTGCCGTACTGACCGCCGTACTGCCCGCCCGCCTGGGCGTTGCCGTACTGCTGACCGCCGTACTGGCCGTACTGGCTGTCCTGGCCGGTGCCGTATCCGCCGGGCCGGTCGTTGCCGTACTGGCCCGTGCCGTACGAGGCCGCGGGGCCCTGGCCGGTGCCGGTGCCGCCGGTGCCCGGGCCGCCGTCCGAGGGGCCGTTGCCGTTGTCGTTGTCGTCCTCGCGCTGCGCGGGCTGCTCCTTCTTCGACTTGCTGCGGGCGCGCAGGAACTCGATCAGGATCGGCACCACGGAGATCAGAACGATCAGGATGAGGATCATCTCGATGTTCTCGTGCACGAAGTCGACCTTGCCGAGGGCCGCGCCGAGCAGCGTCACCCCGACACCCCAGAGGATGCCGCCGATGATGTTGAACGTGATGAAGGAGCGGTAGTCCATCCGGCTCACACCGGCGATGATCGGCGTGAAGGTGCGGACGATGGGCACGAAGCGGGCCAGAACCAGCGACTTCGGGCCGTACTTCTCGAAGAACTCGTGGGCCTTCTCGACGTTCTCCTGCTTGAAGAGACGGGAGTCCGGGCGCTTGAACAGCGCCGGTCCCACCTTGCGGCCGAAGAGATAGCCGACCTGGTCACCGATGATCGCCGCCAGGGCGACCAGCAGGCAGACCAGCCACAGGGGGTACTTCAGGTCGCCCGTGGTCACCAGGAGGCCCGTGGTGAACAGCAGCGAGTCGCCCGGCAGGAAGAAGCCGATCAGCAGCCCGGACTCGGCGAACACGATGAGCAGGAGGCCGGGCAGCCCGAAGGTGTTGAGCAGGTAATCCGGGTCCAGCCAGCTCGGGCCGAGCGCAAGCGTATTCAAGGGTCCGGGCTCCAGGGTTGGTCGAGGTACGGCGGCGGCTGCGTGGCCGCCCCAAGCTATCAACGCCGGGGAGGACGCCTGGGTTCCACTGGCGTAAGCAAGGATGCGCACGGGACGAACCGGGGCAAAGCTTTCCGCAGGAGGTGCCACATCATGGGCATTGAGGACTACGGCGGCGGACAGACGCCCCGGGCGGACGTGCTGGTCGTCACGACCAACGACGTACCCGGCTACCAGGTGACACAGGTCATCGGCGAGGTGTTCGGACTCACGGTGCGCTCACGCCACCTCGGCAGCCAGATCGGCGCCGGTCTGAAGTCGATGATCGGCGGCGAGCTGAAGGGCCTGACCAAGACCCTCGTCGAGACCCGCAACCAGGCCATGGAGCGGCTCGTCGACCAGGCCAGGGCGCGCGGCGCCAACGCGGTACTGATGATGCGGTTCGACGTGAGCGAGGCCGCCGATGTCGGCACCGAGGTCTGCGCCTACGGAACGGCGGCCGTGATCAGCAACTCCTGAGCGCACCCGTTCCCCCTTCCCCGCTCTCCCCGGAGGCCCCCGCATGCCCACGTCCGTGAACGTCGCCGTCATCTACTACTCCTCCACCGGCACCATCTCCACGATCGCCAAGGCCATCGCGAAGGACGCCGAGAACGCGGGTGCGCAGGTGCGCCTGCGCAAGGCCGCCGAGCTCGCCCCGCAGGCGGCCATCAACTCCAATCCGGCCTGGGCCGCCCATGCGAAGGAGACCGCGGACATCGCCGAGGTCTCGCCCGACGACATGGTCTGGGCCGACGCGGTGATCTTCGGCACGCCCACCCGGTACGGCAACGTCACCGCCCAGCTCAAGCAGTTCCTGGACACCCTGGGGGGCCTCTGGCAGGCGGGGCAGCTCGCCGACAAGGTCTACAGCGGCTTCACCGCGAGCAGCACGGCCCACGGAGGCCAGGAGTCCACCCTGCTGGCGCTCTACAACACGATCTACCACTTCGGCGGCATCCTGGTCCCTCCCGGCTACACCGACGCCTCGAAGTTCGTAGACGGCAACCCGTACGGCACCTCCCACGTCTCGGGGCAGGGAGACATCCCCGTCGGCGAGCAGACCCTGACCGCGGCACGGGTCCAGGCCGAGCGCGTCGTCACGTTCACCCGGGCCATCAAGGCCGGACTCGCGGCCGAGAGCTGAGGGCGCGCTCATGCCACTCCACCAGGGTTCGCACGGCAAGGGCATCCCCTCCGACGAACACCGCAGGCTCGCCCTCAACCCGTTCTTCGGAGAGGCCGACCCCACGGCGCCGATGATCGCCGCGCCGCCGACGCACCAGCTCCCGGACGGCCCGCTGCCGCCGGCGACCGCCTACCGGCTGGTCCACGACGAGCTGATGCTCGACGGGAACTCCCGGCTCAACCTCGCGACCTTCGTCACCACCTGGATGGAACCCCAGGCCGGTGTGCTGATGGCCGAGTGCCGGGACAAGAACATGATCGACAAGGACGAGTACCCGCGCACCGCCGAGCTGGAGCGGCGCTGTGTGGCGATGCTCGCCGATCTCTGGAACGCCCCGGATCCGGGGGCCGCGGTGGGCTGCTCGACCACGGGGTCGAGCGAGGCCTGCATGCTGGCCGGGATGGCGCTCAAGCGGCGCTGGTCGGCCAGGAACGCCGACCGCTACCCGGGGACGGCGCGGCCCAATCTGGTGATGGGCGTCAATGTGCAGGTCTGCTGGGAGAAGTTCTGCACGTTCTGGGAGGTCGAGCCGCGCCTGGTGCCGATGGAGGGCGAGCGCTTCCATCTGGACCCGCAGGCGGCGGCCGAGCTCTGCGACGAGAACACCATCGGTGTGGTCGGCATCCTCGGCTCGACCTTCGACGGTTCCTACGAGCCCGTCGCGGAGCTGTGCGCCGCGCTCGACGACCTCCAGGAGCGCACGGGGCTCGACATCCCGGTCCATGTGGACGGGGCGTCCGGGGCGATGGTGGCGCCGTTCCTCGACGAGGACCTGGTGTGGGACTTCCGCCTGCCGAGGGTCTCCTCGATCAACACCTCGGGGCACAAGTACGGCCTGGTCTACCCCGGCGTGGGCTGGGCGCTGTGGCGCTCCCCCGCCGAGCTGCCCGAGGAGCTGGTCTTCCGGGTCAACTACCTGGGCGGCGACATGCCGACCTTCGCGCTGAACTTCTCCCGGCCCGGCGCGCAGGTGGTGGCGCAGTACTACACGTTCCTGCGGCTGGGACGGGAGGGATACCGGGCCGTTCAGCAGACGGCCCGGGACATCGCGATGCGGCTCGCCGCGGGATTCGAGTCCCTGGACGACTTCAGGCTGCTGACCCGGGGCGACGAACTCCCGGTGTTCGCGGTGACCACGAAGCCGGAGGTGCGGGCGTACGACGTCTTCGACGTGTCGAGGCGGCTGCGCGAGCGCGGCTGGCTGGTGCCCGCGTACACCTTCCCCGCCAATCGCCAGGACCTCTCGGTCCTGCGTGTCGTCTGCCGCAACGGCTTCTCCTCGGACCTCGCGGAGCTGCTGCTCGACGATCTGCGCGGGCTCCTTCCGGAACTGCGGGCCCAGGCACACCCGTTGGACAGGGACCGGAGCAGCGTGACGGCCTTCCACCACTGACCACCGGCGCGAGGACCCTGGAGCCGGATCGGTACGGCCCTCAGGTGAGCACCCCGACGAAGGGCTCGCCCTCCCCGGCGAAGGTGTACGCCCCGGCCTCGATCCGTGCGATCAGGCCGCGGGTCCACTCGGCACCCGCGTCCGCCGAGTGGACCCACATGTTCATGATCTCGCCGATGTGCCCGAGCGACTCGGGGCCTTCGGCAGGTGTGTAGTCCTCCGTGACCGCGGCGCGCCAGCCCTCGATGGCGGTGACGCGCTCGCGCAGGAGCGCCACCGCCTCGGACCGTTCGAGGTCGACGATGAAGCCGATACCGGCGGAGAGGACGTCCACGCTCCGGTCGTACGAGGTCAATGAGTCGCGCAGCAGGGCGAAGAACTCCCGGGTGCCCTGCTCGGTGATCTCGTACTCGGTGCGGGGCGGGCCGCCCGCCGTGGACGGGGCGGTCTCGTGCGCGAGGAGAAGTCCCTGCTTCGCCATCTGCTTGAGCGCGTGATAGATCGAGCCCGGCTTGGCGTGGGACCACTCGTGGGCGCCCCAGAACTCCAGGTCGTTGCGCACTTGGTAGCCGTGTGCGCGGCCGTGCTGCCGCACGGCGCCCAGAACCAGGAGTCGGATCGCGGACATACCACCCACTCTATGTACTCAGCTGCGGTCAGCGTAGCCCGCCTCCTCGGCGACCAGATCGAGGGCCGACCTGCCGTCCAGCGACTCGCGGATGATGTCGGCGTGCCCCGCGTGGCGGCCGAATTCCTCGACGAGGTGCAGCAGCATCCAGCGCATGGAGCAGCGCCCGTCCTCGGGGAACCAGGGCGCCGGGGGCAGCGGGAAGGTGTCGTCCATGCTGTCGACCTCGTGGCGGACGAAGGCCTCGGTCTCGGCGGCGGCCTTCGCCCAGAACTCCAGCATCCGCCGCACCGTCTCCTCGCCGACCAGCCGGAAGCCGTCGCCCCAGGTCTCCTGGGTGCGCTGCTTCTCGTTCGGACGCTGCTGCGCCAGACGCAGCCAGTTGAGCTCCATCTCGGCGGCGTGCTTGAGCAGCCCGGAGAGGGAGCACCCGCTCGCGCTGGGACGGCTCGCCGCCTGCTCCTCCGTGAGGCCGAGCACCGAGCGCCGGATCGCCCCGCGCTGGGCCTCGACGAACGCGAGGAGCGCGCCGCGCTCGTCTCCGGGAGCCTCTGCGGGAACGTGAGTGACCATGGTGTCCGCCTTCATCCGTACGGGGTGTGTGCCGAACGCCAACGTACGGACCCAGCAGGACGGATCGTGACCTGTATCGCGGGGCCCGGCGGGCCCGCAGCCCTGAGGCCGAGCGGCCGGCGGTCTCAGAAGGGGAAGACGGTCCGTCCGTGCTGCACCGAGATCCACTTCCAGGTGGTGAACGCCTCGACGGCGGCCTCCCCGTTCATCCGGCCCATGCCCGACCTCTTCTCGCCGCCGAACGCGACGAGCGGATCATCCTGCACGGTACCGCCGTTGACGTGGAACATCCCGCCGGTGATACGCCGGGCGAACCGCACACCGCGCTCGGCGTCCGCCGTGTGCACGGCGCCGCTCAGGCCGTAGGGGCTGTCGTTGACGATCCGCACGGCCTCGTCCTCGCCGTCGAAGGGCATCAGCAGCGCCACGGGGCCGAAGATCTCCTGCTTCAGCAGCGGTGAGTCCTCGGGCAGCCCGGTGAGCACGGTCGGTTCCACGAGGTTGCCGCGCGCACGGCCCCGTACGAGCGGGGTGGCTCCGTCCGCGATCGCCCCGTCGACCAGCGCGGTGAGCGCCTCCGCCTGGAACTCGCTGATGACAGGACCGATGCGCGTCTCCGGGTCGCGCGGATCGCCGGTCCTGAGGCCGGCCACCTCGGCGGTGAAGCGCCCGGTGAACTCCGCCTCCACGGACCGGTCCACCAGGATGCGGTTGGCGGCCATGCTGACCTGGCCCTGGAACAGGAAACGGCTGTGGACGGCCGCCCGGACCGCGTGGTCGAGATCGGCGTCCTCCAGCACCACCAAGGCGCTGTTGCCGCTCAGTTCGAGGATGGTCCTCTTGAAGAGCCCGGCCGCGATCGCCGCGACATGACGGCCGACCCGGTCGGAGCCGGTGAACGAGATCACCTTGGGCACGGGGTGGTCGATGAAGGTGTCGCCGATCTCGGCGCTGTCGGTGATCAGGACGTTCAGGAGCCCGGCGGGCAGTCCCGCGTCCTCGAAGATCCGGGCGACCAGCGCGCCGCCCGCTATCGGGGCGTTCTGATGGGGCTTCACCACGACCGCGTTCCCGAGGGCCAGGGCCGGGGCGACGGTCTTCATCGTCACCAGGAAGGGGAAGTTGAAGGCACTGATCACGCCCACCACCCCGACGGGCAGGCGGTAGACCCGGTTCTCCTTGCCGTCCGCGAGCGAGGGCAGCAGCCGCCCCATGACTCCGAGCGCCTGTCCGGCCGCCTCGCGCAGGAACCGCAGCGCCGCATTCACCTCGTACTCGGCCTTGAAGCGGGTGCCGCCGAGCTCGTCGATGATCAGCTCGACGATTTCGCCGGAGCGTTGCTCGACGAGCCGCGCGGCGTTCTCCAGAACGGCCCGGCGCTCATAGGGACTGACCGCCGCCCATTCCGGCTGCGCGCGCTCGGCCGCGCGGTAGGCGAGGTCCGCCTCGGCCGCGGTGGCGACGGTGATCGAGCAGAGTTTCTCGCCGTTGTAGGGATTGAAATCAATGATGTCCCACGAACCGCTACCGGTCAGCCACTCGCCGTCGATGTACTGGTGGGCCAGTTCACTGGGGAAGGACATTCAATCCCTTACTGCAGGCGCAGACTCCTGTGGGTACGTCATCGTACTGGGGAATCAGGTGAGTTGAAGGAGTCCGCGGAGAAGATCCCGGCTCTCCTCCGGCCCCGGACTGTCCTCGTGGAGCCGAACCATGGCCTTTTCGTACTGGGCGACTTCCTCGGCCTTGTCCAGATAGAGCGCACTTGTCAGCTGCTCTAGATAGACGATGTCCGACAGATCGGATTCCGGGAAACGCAGCATCGTGAATGCCCCGCTCTCTCCGGCATGACCACCGAAACTGAAGGGCATTACCTGGAGGGTGATGTTCGGCTGCTCCGACATGTCGATCAGATGCCGCAGTTGTGCCCGCATCACCTCGCGTCCGCCGTAGGGACGGCGCAGCGCGGCCTCGTCGAGCACGGCGTGGAAGCAGGGGGCCTGCTCGGAGACGAGCGCCTTCTGGCGCGCCAGCCGCAGTGCGACCCTGCGGTCGATCTCGGCCGCCGGAGCTCCGGGCATGCCGCGCGTGACCACCGCGTGGGCGTAGGCCTCGGTCTGCAGCAGCCCGTGGACGAACTGCACCTCGTAGATCCGGATGAGCGAGGCCGCCCCCTCCAGACCGATGTATGTCTGGAACCAGCCCGGCAGCACATCGCCGTAACTGTGCCACCACCCCGCCATGTTGGCCTCACGGGCCAGGCCGAGGAGGGAGCCGCGCTCCGCCTCGTCCGTGACGCCGTAGAGCGTGAGCAGGTCCTCGACGTCCCTGGCCTTGAAGCTCACCCGTCCCAACTCCATGCGGCTGATCTTCGATTCGGAGGCGCGGATGGAGTAGCCGGCCGCCTCACGGGTGATGCCGCGCGATTCGCGCAGGCGCCTGAGCTGTGAGCCCAGCAGGATGCGCCGCACCACAGAACCACTCGACTCGCCTGCCGACACTGGCTTCCGACCCTCCCCATCGCTTCCCGTACCTCGGAGCTCCCCCGAACCCCGGAGGCGGATTCTGCCACCAAAACGCTTCAGCCCGTACTCATTCGATTACAGAGATGGCAAGACTTTCCGAAAGCTCCAAAACTATGAAGCGGAAGAAATGAGTCCGAACCGGCACGCTACCGGGCAGGTCCGGCGCGTGCACGTGCATCTGCCCTTGCATCTGCCGTACGCATTCGGAACCATGGCCCTCGCGCACCTGCGTTCTCGTTCGTGTTGTGCCGCTGTAACCGCAGTGCCCGCCAGAAGCAGTGCCGCTACAGCCGCGAATCCCGGGAGTGCCTCGCATGGGGACGAATGGATCGACGATGCTCGAGCCGTTACGGCAGGGGCCTCCCCCCGCCGACCCCTCGGCGGTCGCCGGCTCAGCCTCCTGCACGCTGCCGGCCCGGTACGAAGCGGTGGGCGGGGCCCGGAAGTTCACCCGTACGACACTGAACTCCTGGGACCTCGGCGACCGCTTCGACGATGTCGCGCTGGTCGTGTCCGAGCTGGTCACCAACGCGCTGCGGCATGCCCTTCCGGCCGAGTGTCCGAGAGATCGGCACGACTCCGCCGTACGGCTGCACCTCATGCGCTGGACCTCCCGGCTGGTGTGTGCGGTGCGCGACCCCAGCGAGAAGAGCCCCGTCGCGGGCGAGGCGGCCGATTCGGCCGAGTCCGGCCGGGGGCTGTTCCTGGTCGAGTCGTTCAGCGACGGCTGGGGCTGGTACCCCTCGCCCGTGCCCGCCGGGGACACTCCGCCCGACGGAGGGCTCGGCAAGGTGGTCTGGGCTCTCTTCCGGCTGACGGACCATCCGGCACCGGAGCGTCCGGTTCCGGCCGACGCGTTCTCCGAACACCTGTAGGACGCCGCACCCTGGTCCGGCGTGCGGCGTTCAGCCACCCGCGACCAGGTGGTCGAACTCCCCGTCCTTGACGCCCAGCAGCAGCGCCTCTATCTCGGCCGGCGTATAGACGAGGGCGGGCCCGTCGGGGTGGCGCGAGTTCCGCATCGCCACATTTCCCCCGGGCAGTTTCGCGAACTCCACGCAGGACCCCTGGGAGTTGCTGTGTCTGCTCTTCTGCCAGACGACTCCGCGGAGCTCTGTGGCCGCCATGCCGTTGTACACGTGGTGCACAGGACGCTCCCCGAGTTGCAAGGTGCAAGTGTCAACTAGCTCGGATCATAGCTGTGTTCATATGCCAATGCATGAGCAGATGCACGTGCACGCGGGGTGCGCACGCGATTACAGGTTTTCTCCCCGATCCGCTCACCGTGTTCCCCGTTCCCCCGCTTCTATGAGCAAGAGACGAACGGCACGCCAATTTGGCTCCCGTTCCACGGAGTTGCTCTTGTCCCCTTGATAGCTTGGCGCCGTCTTCCGGCCGTGAATCAGTAAGGGGAACTCCACATGGGCCACTCGGGCCACATGGACCGGCTTCCGCGCACCGGCGCCCTGATCGCCGCCGCTCTCGCCGCCGCGCTCACGCTGACCGCTTGCGGCAGTGGCGACGACTCCGGCGGCGCCCCGTCCTCCGCCGGCTCCGGCACCGCGCGGAGCACCGCTCCCGTCGGCGACGACGCGGCCGAGGGTGCCGACAGCGCGGAGGCCACGGCGCTGGAAGGCACCTGGGCGGGTGAGTCCGACGGCAGCCCCCTCGCCCTTTCGGTCAGTTCCGGCAAGGTGGCGCTCGTCGCCGACCAGCACGTCTGCGGGGGCGAGGTGAAGCACACGGGCGAGGTGACGCTCGCGCTGAAGTGCGTGGACGGGAACACCGACCGTGCCATGGGGACCGTGAAGTCCAACGACGGCAAGAAGCTCGTCGTCTCCTGGGAGGCCGGAGGCGAGGACACCCTGACCAGGGCCCCCTCGGGCTCGGTGGCGCCGGGCCTGCCGGAGCTCCCCAGCCCCTGACGCCCCCGGGCTCACGCCCGCCCGCTGCTGATCTCCAGCGCGTGCGAGAAGTCCTCCAGGGCGTGGAGCAGCAGGGTGGCCCCGTTGCGCACGAAGGAGTCGGGCGGCGGTCCCTCGGCGGCGTCCCGGCGCGCCAGCGCCTCCCGGACCGGCTCCCAGTCCGGAACGCGTCGTTCCCGTACGGCCTTCGCGCCCTCCTCGGTGGCCCGCCGGAACGCGTCGGCCAGGGCCGCCGCCTCGGGCACGGGAGTGGCGGAGGCGGCGGGCAGGTGGGCCTCCATGAGCATCGCGACCCTGCCGAACTGGGCGAGCGCGTCCTGCGCGTCCGCCGCGGAGACCCGGGAGATGCCCCGGTGGCGCACGGGCTCGTGCTGGGCCGTCTCCAGCGCCTCCTGCCAGACGACGCGGGCCTCCCTGGTGGTGAGCAGGGCGGTACGCACCTCTTCGAGGCTCCTGGACATGGGATCGGCGTACCGGTCGAGGACCGTGGCCGCGTAGCGCCCGTCCGTGATCACCCAGGCGGCGAGCCGGTCGCGCAGCCGCGGGGTCTCCCATGCCGGGTAGACGGCGTACGACACCATGGCGAGCAGCCCGCCGATGAGCGTCAGCACCACCCGCTCGGGCACGGTCTGCGACCAGTCGTCGCCCGCCATGCCGAGCAGGAAGACGACATAGGCGGAGACGCAGACCTGGCCGACCGCGTATCCGGTGCGCATCAGCAGATACATCAGTGCGGCGCTGATGACGGCGAGCAGGGCGGAGAGCTCCGCGTTGGGGTGTGCGGCCTGCACGATGCCGGTGGCGAGGGCGACTCCGATCACCGTGCCCATGAAGCGGGCCACGGAGCGGGAGTACGTCTGGGTGAACTCCGGGCGCATCACCATCACGGCGGTCATCGGGGCCCAGTAGCCGTGGCCGAACGGCAGCACCGCACCCATGAGGTAGCCCGCCGCGGTCACCGCCGAGACCCGTTCCGCGTGGCGCAGGATCGTCGAGCCCCGGCGCAGTTCGCGGCGCATGGAGCGGTAGACGACCGGGACCAGCCCCAGCAGGCCGGGCCGGCGGCGGGACGGGACGAGCGGCTCTCCGGGGGTCCGGTCGTCCGTGCCGGTGCCCTCGGCGATCTCGATGACGTCCGCGAGCAGCGCGGTGAGCCGGTCGGCGGCGCGGCGGGGCGGGCCGGTGAGGATGACCTCGGTGTCGGGGGACTTGAGCACGGAGAGCGCCGTCTCGTCCAGGCTCACCGGGTCGCCGTGGCGCACCGCCCGTGCGGCGGAGTCGAGGAGGGAGCCGGCGGCGCCGAGGATCTCCCGCGCCCAGTAGCGTTCCGGGCCCTCGGCCGGGACTCCCAGGGCCGGGTCCGCCAGCGAGGCGAGGACCGGTCTGAGCCGTTCGGCGACCCCGCGCACGCCGTGCAGGTCGGCGGGCCGGCTCCGGGCCTGCCAGGACGTGACGGCGGCGGCGTTGCGCGCGGTCATCAGCGGTACGGGGTCGAAGGGCGCGACCGGGTCGTGACGCAGCCTGCGGGCGTAGTCGGCCTCCCCCGCCAGGGCGTCGGCGAGCGCGTCACGCTGGGCGCCCCATCTGCGGACCGGGAACAGCACGATCAGCGCCGCCTGGACCAGCCCGCCGAAGGCCATCATCGCGGCGTGCGCCGCGGCGTCGGCTACCGAGGTGGGCAGGGTGATGGTGACGAGCATGATCGCGACGTTGGAGCCCGCGATGATGCCGCCCGTCGGGCCCGCCGCCCAGGTCATCCCGGCGGTGAACGTCCACAGGATCAGCAGGGCGAGGAACAGCAGGGTGTGGGACACGGTGACGTAACCGACGAACGTCGACACGGCCAGACTGGCGCCGGAGACCAGGGCGAGCACGGGCCGGGGGCGCCAGCTGCGCTGGAAGGTGGCGATGGCCGCCTGGAAGGCGCCGAAGGCGGAGCCCGCGGCGATCACCGGGCCGAAGAGCGCCAGGCTGATCCCGACGACGAGGGCGAGGCCCGCGGCCCCGCGCACCGCGATGAGCGGTTCGAGACGCCGCCGCTCGATCGTCAGCCCCGAGCGGGCGGTCTCCTTCAGCGCCCGGAGCCAGCTCATGGAGCGAGCCTAGCCGCATTCTCCGACAAGCCCGACTTGTGCCGCACCGCTGAAGCTAACGGTCGATTCCCGGCTTTCCGCCGCCCATCCTGGCCCGGTCCGCCGCGTCGGTGCCATGGGTCCAGCCCTCGGCGTCCGTGACCCCGCGCAGCCGGGTCGTGGTGGTCTGCGGGAACATCCGCTCCGCCGTGTCGGTCACCGCCACGTCCCGGGCCGCCAGGACCGGCAGCAGGGCGCCGGAGCCGCCGCCCGGGGACGAGCCGTCCGATCCCGCCTCGGCGGTGACCCGGGCGGTGTCCGCCGCGAGGCGGCTGCCCAGACGCTGGGCGTACGCCATCAGGAAGGACTGCCTGAAGGTCTTGGTCCGCTTGCGCCCGCCCGCCCTCTGTCCGGCCTCCGCCTTCGTCATCGCGGCTGTGCCCTGCACCAGGAGGGAGGTGAAGAGCAGTTCGACGGCCTCCAGGTCGGGCTCGAAGCCCACGACCGTGGTGAAGCCGAGATCGCTGTTCCACACGGCGCGGCAGCGGTTCGCCGAGGCCACGGAGTCGAGCAGGACCGCCTTCGCGCTCTCGTAGGGCGCGTCCACCCCGATCCTGACGGCACCCGGAGTACCGGCGCCGTGCGTACGGGCGGCGACGAGCGCCTCGTCGATGCTGTGCCGGGCCATCAGCTCCTGGGCCTTGGTGGTGAGCGCCTCGGCCTCCTCGGGGAAACCGGTCGCCTCCGCCTTGGCGAGCAGCGCCCTGATCCTGGTGAGCATGCGGGGTTCGCCGGGGGCGGGCGGCCGGTGCGGGACGTCGGCGGCCGTGCCGGGCGGCGGCCCGACCGGTTCGATGACGGGGAGCCGCAGCAGCAGCCGGTACAGCTCCAGGAGCGCGGAGGCGTACGTGAAGCGGTCGGGCCGGTTGCGCGGGGCCGGGGCGGGCAGCGCGGCCAGCTGATCCGCCCAGCGCGGAGGGAGGGTCGCGTAGCCCGCGGTCTCGGCCGTGATCAGCGCTGCGGCGAGCGCGGACGCCGGCTCGTCCAGCTCGCGCCGGACGGTCCGTACGACATCGGCGGGCTGCCAGCCTCGCGCCCAGGCACGCCGGACGAACTCCTCGCCCCTGCGGTGCAGCTCCGCGTCGGCGGACGGGTCGGCCGCGAGGAGGGAGGCGCCGGTGTCCAGGCCCGCGTCGCCTTCCGAGTACAGGGCCGCGGCACACGCCCGGTCGATCACCGATTCCATCGGGCCAGGGTAGGCGGCTGCCGCCGGGTCAGTGCTCCCCGGGGAGCAGGACGAGCTTGCCGCGCACGTGTCCGGCCTCGCTCAGCTCCTGGGCCTTCGCGGCCTCACGGAGTGCGAACGTCCGCTCCACCGGGATGCGCAGGCCGCCCACGGCCGCGAGGTCCGCGTACTCCGCGAGCCGTCTGCCCTCGGCGGGGCTCTCCCCGCCGCCCGCCGAGAATGCCACGCCGTAGCGGGCCGCGTCCGGGTCGGCGATGGTGGAGATCCGGTCGGGGGTGCCGCCGCGCAGCTCCACCGAGTCCTCCAGGGCACCCTTGCCCGCGGCGTCGAACACCGCGTCCACGCCCTGCGGCGCGGCCTCCCGCACCCGTTCCACCAGCCCGTGCCCGTAGGCCACGGGCACCGCGCCGAGCACCCGCAGATAGTCGTGGTTGGCCGGCGACGCGGTCCCGATGACGGTCGCGCCCCTGGCCGTGGCCAGCTGGACGGCGGCGGAACCGACGGCTCCGGACGCCCCGTGCAGCAGCAGCGTCTCGCCCTCGGCCACCGCCAGTTCGTCGAGCACCCGGGCGGCGGTCGCCGTCGCGACCGGCAGCGCGGCGGCCTCGGCCCAGCCCAGGGCCTCCGGTTTGGGCGCCACGGAGCCCACGTCGGCGAGGACGTACTCCGCGTACGCGCCGGTCGCGCTCCGGCCGAGGACCTCGTCGCCGACCGCGAACTCCGTGACGCCCTCGCCCGTCTCGTCGACCACACCAGCGAACTCGCTGCCGGGTGTGGCGGGCAACGGCGTGGGGAACGCCGCCTCCATCCAGCCGTTGCGGATCTTGTAGTCGACCGGATTGACCCCGGCCGCCCTGACCGCCACCCGGATCTGCCCGGGTCCGGCGTGCACGTCGTCGACCTGGGCCCGGTGCAGCACACCGGGGCCGCCGAACTCCTCGTACACGATCGCTTCCATCACCGTCTCCTCCGCGTCGTCCTCGCCGCGTTCCCGGGGCGCGCCGCGCGCCCGTACTCCGATCCTGGCGGCAGCGGGGCGCGCCCGCCCGGTGAGCAGGGGCCGCTGTCAGTGCCGGGTGCGAGACTCGGCCCATGACCGAACGTTGGGCCCTGGCCACTGCGGAGGGCGGCGGCGCGCTCCTCGTGCCGCTGACCCGCGACGGCCTGCCCGCCGGTCCCGTCCTCTCCGAGCCCGACCTGGCGGAGTCCGTCCGCTCCCGCCCCGAGGTGTTCCGCTGGGTCTGGCGCTCGACCTCCGGGATCTATCCCCGGCTGCTCGCGGCGGGCGTCCGCGTCGAGCGGTGCTACGACATCGAGTGCGCCGAGCTGCTGCTCCTCGGCCACGAGGGACGGCTCGGGGAGCCCCGCTCGGCCGCGGCGGCCTGGGCCCGCCTGCGCAACGCCCCGGTGCCGCCCGATCCGCCGGCCCGCGCGGCCGAGCCCGGCTCCCAGTCCTCCCTCTTCGAGCCCCGCTCCGGCACCGACCTGCCGTTCGAGGCGCTCCTCGAGGTGTACGCGGAGCAGCTGCGCCGCCACGGCCGGGCGGAGCACCCGGACAGGATGCTGCTGCTCACGGCCGCCGAATCGGCCGGCATGCTGGTCGCCGCCGAGATGAACGCGGCGGGCCTGCCCTGGCGGGCCGATGTGCACCGCGAGGTGCTGGGCGGCCTGCTCGGTGAGCGGTACGCCGGTGGCGGCGAGCCCCGCCGGCTCGCCGAGGCCGCCGACGAGGTCTCGGCGGCCTTCGGCAGACGGGTGCGGCCCGATCTGCCGGCGGACGTCATCAAGGCGTTCGCGCAGGCCGGGATCAGGGTGAAGTCGACGCGCCGCTGGGAGCTGGAGGAGCTCGACCACCCGGCGGTGGAGCCCCTCGTCCGCTACAAGAAGCTGTACCGCGTGTGGACGGCTCACGGCTGGAGCTGGCTCCAGGACTGGGTGCGCGAGGGCCGCTTCCGCCCCGAGTACCAGCCGGGAGGTACGGTCAGCGGGCGCTGGACGACCAATGGGGGCGGGGCGCTCCAGATCCCCAAGGTGATACGCCAGGCGGTCGTCGCCGACGAGGGCTGGCGGCTGGTCGTGGCGGACGCCGACCAGATGGAGCCGCGCGTGCTGGCCGCGATCTCCCGCGACCGAGGGCTGATGGAGGTGGCCGGACACGAGGGCGACCTCTACAAGGCCCTGTCCGACCGGGCGTTCCACGGCGACCGCGACCACGCCAAGATCGCGCTCCTCGGCGCGATCTACGGACAGACCTCCGGCGACGGCCTGAAGAACCTGGCGGCGCTGCGCCGAAGATTCCCGCATGCCGTGGCGTACGTCGACGACGCGGCGAAGGCCGGCGAGGAGGGCCGGCTCGTCCGCACCTGGCTGGGCCGCACGAGCCCGCCCGCCGCCGGCGCGGAGGAGGCGGGCGAGGCGGGCATCCCCCAGGAGAGCGAGGAGCCCGCCGCCGGGGAGGGCGCCGACACCTACGGATTCACCCCGGGCTACGCCTCGTCGAACGCCCGGGCGCGGGGCCGGTTCACCCGCAATTTCGTGGTCCAGGGCAGCGCGGCGGACTGGGCGCTGCTGCTGCTCGCGGCACTGCGGCGGACGCTGGCGGCCGGGGGGATGCGGGCGGAGCTCGTGTTCTTCCAGCACGACGAGGTGATCGTGCACTGCCCGGCCGAGGAGGCACCCTCGGTGGTGGCGGCGATCCGGGAGGCGGGTGAGCTGGCGGGGCGGGTCGCGTTCGGTGAGACGCCGGTGCGGTTCCCGTTCAGCACGGCGGTCGTGGAGCGCTATTCGGACGCCAAGTAGGCGTCCCCGAGCCGGGTCTGCGGTCGTCCCCCGGCCAGGTCGACGGCCGTCCCCGGCCCGGGCCGTCGGCCGTCCCCCGCCCGGGTCGGCGGCCGGATGCCCGGGCCGGGAGGATCTCCCGGTCCGGGCGCCGCCGCGTGCCCGCGTCTACCCGCGCTCCCACAGCGCGGGGACCAGCGGCGGTTCCCACCCGGCGATCGCCGAGTGCGCCTGGAGACAGCGGTAGGAGGCACCTCCATAGGTCACCCGGTCACCGGCCCGGTAGGACGTGCCCGCCGCCCAGGTGCCGCCGGCCGGCGGAGTGGTGGGGTCGGTGGGGTCCGGCTGCTGGGCGACGTCCAGCACGAAGTCGAAGGTGCCCTGCCGCCCGGACCCGGCGGTGCGGACGTTCATCAGCAGCGCCGGATCGTAGAGGGCGTCGGTCGCGTTGCGCGGTTCGCCGGGGAAGTAGAGCTGTGTGGTCAGCACGGGGTGCCCGGGCGCCTGTGCCTTCACATGGATGTGGCGCGTCCGCCCGGGGTACAGCCCCGCCACCACCGTGGTAAGCGTGAAGGCACCCCCCGCGTCGGTGAACTGGTGCCCGCGGAAGGCGAACCCGCTCATGTCGTACGCCCCCGAGGCGTCCGCCTGCCAGAAGTCGAGCAGCACCCCCGGCAGGGGCTTGCAGGCCCGGCCGAACACATAGCCGCTGACGGTCAGCGGTGTGCCGGGAGTGCCCGGGGTCACCAGGCTGGTCCTGAGCGGGGAGGCCGGTTTGAAGTACGGACCCTCCATCTGCTCGGGCGTCGGGTCGTCCCCGTCGTCGCAGGCCGGTGTGAGGGCCAGGGGCGCACCGCCGTGGCCGGTGTCGCGGGCCAGGGCGATGCCGCCGCCCGCGATCAGGGGAACGGCACTCGCCGCGACCGCGGCCCGCAGAAGGTTCTTGCGGCTGACGGGACGGCCGGGCGGACCGGCCTCGGAGGTACGGGGCGGGGTGCCGGCGGAGGGTTCCGGGGGCACGGCTGAACTCTCGGTCATGGCTGATTCCTCGGTCTGCTGGGGCTTCCTCGGTCTGCTGCGGTTGCCTGGATCTGCTGTGGCTTTCCGGTCCTGCTGTTGTTCTCCGGGTCTGCCGCGGTTCCGGGGGCTGCTGCTGGGTGCCCGGAACCGCCGCAGGGCTACCTGGATCTGCCGGGCGCGGGAGGCGCGTCAGATCCGCTGCCAGAGCGCCGGCACGTTCGGCGGCTGCCAGCCGGCCTGTGCCTGGTGGCCCTGGAGGCAGCGGTAGCTCGCGCCGCCGTACGTCACCACCGCGCCCGCGGCGTACGTCGTCCCCGCGGCCCAGGTCCCGCCCGGCTCGGTCGGCGGGTCCGTCGGATCGGTGGGCGGGTCGGTCGGGGTACCGCTGGTGACGAGGGTCAGGCCGTAGGCGGCCAGCGCCGGGTTGACCGGCTGGTAGTACGTCGTACCGCCCTGGGAGCAGTTCCCGGAGCCGCCCGAGGTGACGCCCTGCGCCTGGCTGCCCGAGATGAACGAGCCTCCGGAGTCCCCGGGCTCGGCGCAGACGCTGGTGCGGGTCACACCGGTGATGGTGCCCTCGGGGTAGGTGACGCTGCTGCCGTGCTGCTGGATCGTGCCGCAGTGCCAGCCCGTCGTGGAACCGGAGCGGCAGACCGAGGACCCGGCCACCGCCTGGGTCGAACCGGCGACCGTCACATCGCCGTTGCCGTACCCGTTGACCAGGGCCCTCGGCGTCCAGTTGGCGTTGGTCGCGACCCAGGCGTAGTCCCGTCCGGGGAAGGTGGAGCCCTGGAAGGAGCCCTGCGCCTGCTGGTTGACGCCGGTCGTGGTGACACCCGGGGTCCCGCAGTGCCCGGCGGTGACGAAGCCGTTCTGCGTACCGCGCTTGACGGGGAATCCGATGGAGCAGCGGCCCGAGCCGTTCATGTAGTACGCGTCGCCGCCACGCAGATCCGCGTAGGCACGGGGCTGTTCGGCCGAGCGGTCGACCCGTACGAGTTCACGGGGGACACCGGCGGCGGCCAGGAGGCCGTCCGCGGCGCCGGTGCGGGAGGCGTTCACCACGAGGCGGTTGGCGCTGATGTCGACGTACCAGGAGGGCACGTTCTCCGGGGTCTTCTTCCGTGCCACCTCGTCCAGGGACGCCTTGGCGGCTTCGAGGCGGTCCAGGCTGTGGCCGACGACCTCGGCGCGGGCCCCGGCCCCGGTGATCCGGGCGATGTCGGCCCGGTCGGTGGTGGCGACGGTGAGCACGGCCGAGTCACCGCTCACCCGGGCTCCGGCGAAGTCCGGGCCGAGCGACTTCTCCAGCGCCGCCGCGACGGCGGCCGCACGGTACTCGCCGGCTATCCGGGCGCGGGCCTCACCGGGGTCGAGGCCGAGGTCGCGCCGCATGGCCTCGATCAGTCCCGGGGAGAGCTGTTCGGCGGCGGGTGCGGTGCCGGCCGCCTGGCCGGCCGATGCGACTCCGGTCAGACCTGCGAGGGCCAGCGCGCCCACCGCCACGGCGGCGGCTCCCGCGGCGAAGGCGCGTCTGCGCAGCATGGTGGTCTCCACGTCACTCTCCTTGTGTTCGGGGGCGTCGAACTGCGCGGGCTCGCTGGGAGCGAGGCCCGGCGGGGGTGGGGAACTGCCGAGAACGTAGCCG
This sequence comes from Streptomyces sp. NPDC002125, assembly GCF_053593715.1. Classification (NCBI taxonomy): domain Bacteria; kingdom Bacillati; phylum Actinomycetota; class Actinomycetes; order Kitasatosporales; family Streptomycetaceae; genus Streptomyces; species Streptomyces sp. NPDC002125. The sequence goes on from NZ_JBSFDD010000013.1 coordinate 87,232, forward strand.
CGCCCGGCCCTGGCGCAGGAGATCCCGTCCGCCCCCTACCGCCGCGTTATGGGGATGTCCCACGAGGCCGCCTGGACCCGCTTCCACCCAGGTCAGGGGAGGCTCACCCGGCACGCCCCGGGCCGTCCCCCGGCCCGGGCACCGCACGGCTATAGGCTCCGGCCATGGCGACGCACGAGCACGAGATCACCGGGCCTGTCGACCTCTGTCTGCCGGACGGCACCCTGAATCCGGCGGCGGTCGGCTGGTCCAGGCAGCCGCTGCACCGTTCGAACCTGCGCGGCTGGGGGCGGACCAAGCGCTGGGAGTACTGGTGCGTGACCACTCCGACGCATCTGGTGGCGCTGACCGTGAGCGACCTCGACTTCCTGGCGCTGAACTCGGTCTACGTCCTCGAATTCGGCCCCGGAGGCCGCGAGTTCGAGTGCTCGTCGATCGTCCCCGCCGCCCGGGGCGTGCATCTCCCCGACACCATCGCCGGGGCACCGGGCTCCGAGGACGTGGTGGTCGGCCCCGCGCGGCCGACGGGCGGCAAGGTCCGCGTGGAGATCCGGGACGAGAACGCCGGCACGAGACTGCGGGCCCGCTGCCTGACCCCGGACCGGCTGCCGCTGGAGGTCGGCATCCTGGTGGCACGGCCGGAGGACCACGAGTCGCTGTCGGTGGTCGTGCCCTGGAGCGATCAGCGCTTCCAGTACACCTCCAAGCACACCGCGCTCCCCGCCACCGGCCGGGTGCGGATCGGCCGCGAGATCCTGACGTTCGGTGGCAAGGAGCAGGACTCCTGGGCGGTGCTGGACCACGGCCGGGGACGCTGGCCGCGCAGCGTCGACTGGAACTGGGGCGCCGCGTCGGGGCGTACGGGCGGGCACACGGTCGGCCTCCAGTTCGGCGGGCGCTGGACCGAGGGCACCGGGTCCACCGAGAACGCCCTCTGCGTCGACGGCCGGCTCACCAAGATCGGCGAGGAGCTCGACTGGAGGTGGTCCACCTCCGACCCGCTGGCCCCCTGGACCGTCCGGGCACCCTCGTCCGGCCAGGTGGACCTGACGTTCACCCCCTTCCACAACCGGTCCGTGCACACGGACGCCGGGCTGATCGCCAACCGCACCGACCAGTGCTTCGGCCACTACACCGGCCGGATCCGCACCGACGAGGGCGCCGAGATCGCCGTGGACCAGCTCCTGGGCTGGGCCGAGGATGTCCACATGCGCTGGTGACTCCCCCGCGCGGAACCGCGCGGGTAGGTTTCCCTCCATGCATATAGGCCCACTGCTGGGCTCGGGACGCACCGCCGACGTGTACGCACTCGACGGCACCTGGGCCCTTCGCCGCTACCGCGCCGACATCGACACCACCGGGGAACTGGCCGTCATGTCGTACCTCTCGGCCTCGGGCTTCCCGGTCCCCCGCATCGGACCGCCCGTGGAGGCGGCGCGGCGCACGGACCTGGTGATGCAGCGGCTGACCGGGCCGACCCTGGCGGACGCACTGCTGGAGGGCACGGTCACCGTGGCCGAGGGAGCGGACCTGCTGGCGCGGCTGCTGCGGGAGCTGCACGCGATCCCCGCGCGGCTCTCCCAGGACCCCGACGACCGGATCGTGCACCTGGACCTGCACCCGGAGAACGTGGTCCTGGCTCCGGAGGGCGCTGTGGTGATCGACTGGATGACGGCCTCGGAGGGGCCGCCGGCGCTGGACCGGGCCATGTCCTCGCTGATCCTGGCGCAGGTGGCCCTCGCCCTCCCGTCCGCCGCCGGGGCTCAGGTGCGGGACTTCCTGGCGGCGCTGCTCACCGAGTTCGCCGACGACGGCGGTGTACCCGCGGCCTGCCTCACCCGGGCCACCGTCCTGCGCGCGGCCGATCCCGGGCTCACGGAACGGGAGAGGGCGGTGCTGGAGGGGGCGGCGGAGCTGGTCGCGTCACTGGCGGGCTGACGGTCTCTCCCCACCCGGGAGCAGATCTGGTGTGGCGGCCCGGTCCACTCCCCCGGACAGCGACTGCGGCGTCCACTCCTCCGGACACTCTCCGCGGCCCGGTCTCCGTACAGCCGCCCGCAGCAGGGCCGTTCACTTCCGCAGATATGCCAGCACGGCGAGCACCCGGCGGTTCGTCGCGTCCGTCAGCGAGAGGTCGAGCTTGGTGAGGATCGAGCCGAAGTGCTTGCTGACCGTGCCCTCGCTGACCGTCAAGGCCTCGGCGACGGAGGCGTTCGAGCGGCCCTCCGCCATCAGGGCCAGCACCTCCTGCTCACGCGCCGTCAGCCGCGACAGCGGATCGCGGCGGTGCCTGAGCAGCTGGCGCACCACCTCCGGGTCGACGACGGTGCCCCCTTCGGCGACCCGCCGGAGCGCGTCGACGAACTCCTCGACCTTCCCGACGCGTTCCTTGAGCAGATAGCCCACGCCCGTACCGTCGCAGGAGTCGAGCAACTCCTCGGCGTACGCCCGCTGGACGTACTGACTGAGGACCAGGACGGGCAGTCCGGGCCGGGCCTCGCGGAGGGCGACGGCGGCCCGTAGCCCCTCGTCGGAGAAGCCGGGCGGCATCCGTACGTCCGTCACCACGATGTCCGGCCCGTGTTCGGCCACGGCGGCTGTGAGCTCCTCGGCGCTGCCCACACTCGCCACCACCTGGTGGCCGAACCTCTCCAGCAGGCCGACGAGGCCCTCCCTCAGGAGCACGCTGTCCTCGGCCAGCACGATGCGCAGCATCATTCCCTCATTCGACCAGGTGAGCAGGGGGCCCTGGGCACGTCGAGCCGGAGCACGGTCGGCCCTCCGGGCGGGCTGGACAGTAGCAGCCGGCCGTCCAGCACGGAGAGCCGGTCGGCGACCCCCTGGAGCCCGGTGCCCCCGGCCGTCGCCGCACCGCCGTCCCCGTCGTCCCGTACCTCGACGGTCAGCCGCTCCCCGTCCACCCGGCCCGTGACCCGCGCCCGGCTCGCCCCGCTGTGCTTGGCCGCATTGGCGAGCGCCTCGCAGACGGCGAAGTACACGGCGGTCTCCACCGGTTGCGGGAGCCGTTCCGGCAGGTCCAGCTCCACATCGACCGGGAGGGCGGAGCGGTCGGCTATGTCCTCGACCGCCGCGGCCAGGCCGCGGTCGGTGAGCACCTGGGGGTGGATGCCCCGGATGAGTTCCCTGATCTCCACGAGGGCCTCGCCCGCCTCCTCGTGCGCCTTGGCCAGGAGGCCGCCCAGCGGCTCGGCCGGGCTCTCCAGCCGGGCCAGGCCGAGTGTCATGGAGAGGGCGACGAGCCGCTGCTGCGCGCCGTCGTGCAGATCACGTTCGATCCGGCGGCGCTCCGCCTCGAAGGCGTCCACCAGCCGCATCCGGGAGCGCCCCAGCTCCTGGATGCGGGCGTCCACTCCACCGGTGTCGGCCGACAGCAGCGCCCTGGTCAGCGCCGCGCGCGCCACCGCGGCCCATCCGAGGGGATAGGCGAACAGCGGCAGCAGCGCCAGCCCGAGCAGCGCGGCGGCGAAGGCCCCCGGATACGACTCGGCCAGATAGAGCTTCAGCACCCGCACCTCCTCCCCTCCGGTCACGGCCGCCATGACCAGCGGCGTCGCCAACAGCCCTCCGCAGAAGGCCAGTACACCTCCGACGAGGAGCCCCTCCAGGGGCCAGAGCACCACGGCGAACAGCAGCGCGTAACCGAACTCCCGCCACGTGGCCTGCTCCCGAAGCCGGATGCGCAGCCACGCCGTCAGCCCCGCGCGCTCCGGGGCCCTGTGCGGATCACCGAGGGGTTCGGGGTCGATCAGCCGCAGCCTGCGCCGCTCCACGGCGGCCACCGGAACGCCGATCAGAGCGAGCGTCAACAGGAGCGGCAGACCGACGAGTACGAGGGTGAGGGCACCGCCGACAGTCGCCAGCAGCAGGACCGTCACGAGGAGGGCCAGCCCGGCCGGGACGCTGCTCAGCAGGTACAGCGCCGCGCGCCACGGCCAGCCGCCGAGGAGATAGCGGCGGCGCACGAGGGCCTGCCGCAGGGTGAGGGAGCTCATGGCCCGCACGGTAGACAGCCCGGGCCGGGGACCACCACCCAGCGGGCGGGGGGACGGGGGTGGAGGTAGCTCCACCCTCAGGACTCCCCCTCGCTGCGATGTGGGCGCGCGGCGCCGCCGGTTGAGTGGGACCCATGAATCAGCCACCCTCAGCCGTACGCCTCGCCACCGTCACCAGGTCCTTCGGGAAGGGCCCCGAAGCGGTCACCGCCCTGGACGGCGTCAGCCTCGCCATCCCCCGGGGCTCGTTCACCGCGATCATGGGACCGTCCGGCTCGGGGAAGTCGACGCTCCTCCAGTGCACGGCCGGGCTCGACCGGCCCACGTCCGGCCGGGTGTTCCTCGGCGACACCGACCTCACCCGCCTGAGCGAGCGCAGGCTCACGCTGCTGCGCCGCGAGCGGATCGGCTTCGTCTTCCAGGCCTTCAATCTGCTGCCCTCGCTCACCGCCGAGCAGAACGTGGCGCTGCCGCTCCGGCTGGCGGGGCGCGGCCCCCGGCGCGCGGAGGTGCGTGAGGTGCTGGAGCGGGTCGGCCTGGGTTCGCGGGCCGGGCACCGGCCCACCGAGCTGTCCGGGGGCCAGCAGCAACGCGTCGCCCTGGCACGCGCGTTGGTCACCCGGCCCGAGGTGCTCTTCGGTGACGAGCCGACCGGCGCCCTCGATTCCCGTACGGGCAGGGAGGTGCTGGAGCTGCTGCGGTCGATGGCCGACGGCGGCCAGACGGTGATCATGGTGACGCACGACCCGGTGGCAGCCTCCTACGCGGACCGGGTGGTGTTCCTGGCCGACGGATCGATACGGGACGAGCTGCGCGACCCGGCCGCCGAGCAGATCGCGGCGCGCATGACCGCCCTGGCGGTGGTCCCGTGCTGACATCCGCCCTCTCCTCGATGCGGACCCGCTGGGTCACCTTCATCGGATCGTTCGTCGCGCTCGCCCTGGGCGTCGGGCTGATCGCCATGACGGGTCTGGCTCTGGCGGCCACGTTCGACGCGCCGGAGCGCGCGCCGGAACGCTTCGCCGCCGCGCCCGTCGTGGTGGCCCCGTCGGACACCCTGCGGGTCGCCACGCCCATCGGGGAGCGTACGGCCCGGCTCACCGACCCCCGTCCCGTGCCTGCGGAACTCGCCGCCCGGCTCGCGACCCTGGGGCGTACGGCCGAGGACCGTACGTTCCGCGTGGACCTGCCCGGCGGGACGGCTGTCGGGCACCCCTGGTCGATCTCTTCCGCCACCCCGTACCGCCTCGTCTCGGGCCGCGCTCCGGGCGCGTCCGACGAGATCGTGGTGACGGCGGGCACGACCGCCGGCGAGGGCACGGAAGCGGGCAGCAGCGGCTCTCGGTTGCGGACCGGCGACCGGGTCCGGATCACGACCCCCGGCACCCCCTCGGGGACCGGGACCCGGACGGTCGTCGGCACCGTCGCGGACGCGGGCTTCGAGACGGCGGTGTTCTTCAGCGACGCCGAGGCGGCCCGTATCCACCCGGCCGTCGACGCGGTGGCCGTGCACGCCGACGCGGACGCCGTACGGGCGCTGACCTCGCCGGTCCGCGGGATGAGCGTCCTGACCGGCGACGGCCGGCACCGGGCCGACCCCGATCCCGACCGGGACAGCGAGGCGCTGACCGCCGTCAACGCCATGCTCGGCACGGCGGCAGGCATCACCGGCTTCGTCTCGGTCTTCGTCGTCGCCTCGACGTTCTCCTACGCCGTCGCCCAGCGCAGAAGGGAGTTCGGCCTGCTCCGCACGGCGGGCGCCACCCCGGGCCAGGTGCGGCGCACGGTCGTCGCCGAGGCGCTCGTGATCGGCGTACTGGCCTCCGCCACCGGGTGTCTGCTGGGCCGGGCAGCCGCGCCCCTGCTGGCGGGAGAGCTCGTCGACCAGGGCTTCGCCCCCGCGTGGTTCGCCATCGGCGACGCGTCCTGGCCGCTGCACGCCGCCTTCTGGACGGGCCTGGTCGTGGCACTCGCCGGCGTGGCGGCCGCCTCCCACCGGGCGGGCGGCATCCGGCCCGTGGAGGCGCTCCGCGACGCGGCCGTGGACGAGGGCCGGATGCCCCTGAGCCGTGTCCTGCTGGGGGCCGCCGTCCTGCTGACCGGTCTCGGGCTGCTCGGCTGGTCCCTGCTGACCGACCCCGGGGACGTGCTCAAGCGGAAGACGTACATCCTTCAGCCGATGTGGCTCGTCGTCGGCTTCGCGCTGCTCGCCCCCCTGCTCGTACGCCCGCTCACCCGCCTGCTCGGCCGGCTGCCCGCCCGGCTTCCGGGCGCCATCGGCCTGCTGGCCCGGGAGAACGCGTCGGCCGCCGTCCGGCGCACCTCGGCCGTCGCCGCACCCGTCCTGATCACCGTCGCTCTGGCGGGCTCGCTCCTGGGCACCGTGGCCACGCTCGCCGAGGCCAAGTCCGGCGAGGTGGCGGCGGTTTCGTCCGGCGCCGACTACATCGCGGGCGGCGACGGCCCGCTCGACCCGCGCTTCCTCCAGCGCGTACGGAACATCCCCGGCACGGTGACCGGCGCCTCCCGCACCACCGGGGTCACCGTCCTGGAGGAGGGCACCGCGCTCATCTCCTCGGAGGCCAGGGCGGCGGAACCGGCCGCACTCGCCGCGACCACGCACCTGCCCCTCGTGGCCGGGAGCCTGGACGGTCTGGACGACGACTCCATCGTCGTCAACGAGGAATGGGAGACACACACGGTCGGCGCACGCGTCCACGTCTGGCTGGGCGACGGCCGCGAGGCCTCCCTCAGGATCGCGGCCGTGCTGCGGACCGGCACCGGAAGCAACGGGGTGTACGTGACCCCCGCGAACGCGTCCGGCGCCCCCGTCGACCGCGTAGCCATCACCCTCCGGGACGACGCGGACGCCTCGGCCGTACGCACCCTCCTGGAGAAGGCCGGACGCGACACGGACACCCGGGTCCTGACGGCGGACGCCTGGGTCGCGGCGCACTACCCGCACACCGGCGGCAACACCCGCGCGGGCCTGCTCCTCATCCTGGGCATCGCCCTGCTGTACACGGGCATCGCCCTCGCGAACACCCTGGTCATGGCCACCTCGGACCGGGCAGCCGACCTGGCGGCCCTCCGCCTCGCCGGAGCCACGAAACCGCAGGTCCTCCGACTGGTGGCGGCCGAGACCCTGCTGGTGGTCACCGTGGGCGCGCTCCTGGGAGGGGCGGTGGCGGGCCTGAACCTGCTGGGCGTGAAGGCCGCCCTGGCCCTGCTCTCGGTGAGTTCCCCGCTCGCCGTCCCCTGGCCGGCCCTCGGCACGGTACTGACCGCCTGCGCGGCACTGGCCACCGTCGCCGCCCTACTGCCCGCCGTCGCGGCCCTGCGCACACGACCGGTGGAGCTGGCGGGCACCCGCGAATGACGCGGAGGCGGCGGGCGGGTCTGTCGCGCCGGACGGGGCCCTGGTGCCGAGGGCCCCGTCACTGGTCCCGGGAAAAGCAAAAGCCCCAGGTCACGGCGAGTGAGTCCTGAGGCTTAAGCGGAGCCGCCTTCGGGATTCGAACCCGAGACCTACGCATTACGAGTGCGTTGCTCTGGCCAACTGAGCTAAGGCGGCACGCTCTGTCGCACCATGGTGCGGTCAGCAGCGACGCCAAGTCTACACAGTTTCCAGGGGTGCTCCGCACCGCCCGCCCCCGCGGCCGTATCCGCAGGTCAACCGCACTTCTTGCCGTCCTTGGGCGGGGTGCCCTCCAGCAGGTAGGTGTTGATCGCCGTGTCGATGCAGTCGCTGCCCCGGCCGTACGCCGTGTGCCCGTCGCCCTCGTAGGTGAGGAGGGTCCCGGAGGAGAGCTGCTCCGCGAGTGCCTCGGCCCACTTGTAGGGAGTGGCCGGGTCGCGGGTGGTGCCGACCACGACGATCGGAGCGGCGCCCTCCGCCTCGGTGCGGTGCGGGGTGCCCGTGGCCTCGACGGGCCAGGAGCCGCAGTTCAGGGCTGCCCAGGCGAAGCCCCTGCCGAAGACCGGGGAGGCCTTCTCGAAGTCCGGGAGCGCCTTCTCCACCGCGGAGGCGTCGGCGAAGGCGGGTTCCAGGTCGAGGCAGTTCACCGCGGCGTTGGCGAACATCAGGTTGGCGTACTTTCCGCTCGGATCCCGCTCGTAGTAGCTGTCGGCCAGGGCGAGCAGACCGGAGCCGTCACCGTTCTGCGCGGCGGCGATGGCCTCGCGGAGCTGGGGCCAGGCGCCCTCGTCGTACATGGCGGCGATCACACCCGTGGTCCCGAGGGACTCGGTCAGCTGCCTGCTCCCATCGGTCTTCGCGGGCGCGGAGTCCAGATCGCTGAAGAGCTTCTTCAGCGCGGTCGCGGCGTCCGACGTGTTCGTGGTGCCGAGAGGGCAGTCCGTCTGCTTCACGCAGTCCGCCGCGAAGGACTGGAACGCCGCCTCGAAGCCGGCGGTCTGGTCGCGGTTGATGTCGATCGCCGGGAGCGAGGGATCCATCGCCCCGTCCAGGACCAGACGGCCCACGCGGGCGGGGAAGAGATCGGCGTACGTCGCGCCGAGGAAGGTGCCGTACGAGGCGCCGACGTAGTGCAGCTTCTCGTCACCCAGCAGGGAGCGCAGGATGTCCATGTCACGCGCCGTCTCGACCGTGGAGACATGCGGGAGGATCGTGCCGGAGCGCTTCTCGCAGCCGTTCGCGAACGTGTCGAAGGCCTTGCCGAGTCCGGTGACCTCGCCCGGGTCGTCCGGGGTCTGGTCGACCTGCGTGTAGGCGTCCATCTCCTTGCCGGTCAGACACTCGACCGGCTCGCTGCGGGCCACACCGCGCGGGTCGATGGCCACCATGTCGTACCGGGCGCGGACGGCGGCCGGGTAGCCGATGGCCGCGTACCCCTGGAGATAGCCGATGGCCGAACCGCCGGGGCCGCCGGGGTTCACCAGGAGCGAGCCGATCCGCTCGCCGGGCCCGGTGGCCTTCTTACGGGAGACGGCCAGCTCGATGTCACCGTCGTCGGGCTTCGCGTAGTCCAGCGGGGCCTTCATCGTGGCGCACTGGAAGTCCTCCACACCGCAGTCCCGCCAGCGCAGCTTCTGCCCGTAGTACGGTTCGAGCTCCTCGGCGGCGGCCGAACCCGTCGCCGACGCGCTGGGCGCCGAACTGCCGCTGCTGCAGCCCGAGACGAGAAGGCCGGCAGTGCCGAGCGCGGTGGCGAACGTACGGAGCAGGCGCCTGGTGTCCATCCCCGGAGCGTAGCCGCCGGGGGACGACTCGGCCGATTCCCTGCTCGTACGGGTGAATTCACCTCAGGGCTGTCCGGGAACAGGAGCAGGCCGATCCCGCCGGCCCCGGGTGTCAGCCGGCCCGGAGCGCCATCGTCATCGCCTCCACGGCGAGCAGCGGCGCGACGTTGCGGTCGAGGGCGCGGCGGCAGGCGATCACGGCCTCGATCCGGCGCAGGGTGCGCTCGGGGGTGGACGACTCGGCGATCCGGTCCAGGGCGTCCCGTACATCGGTGTTGGCGAGGGCGAGCCGGGAGCCGAGCTGGAGCGCCAGCACATCGCGGTAGAACCCGGTGAGCTCGCTGAGCGCGAGATCGAGGCTGTCGCGCTGTGTTCGCGTCCTCCGGCGCTTCTGCCTGTCCTCCAGCTCCTTCATCGCACCGGCCGTGCCGCGCGGCATCCTGCCCCCGGCCACGCCGCCGAGCGCCGCCTTGAGGTCCTCCGTCTCCTTGACGTCGACCTCCTCGGCCATCTGCTTGGCGTCGTCCGTGGCCGTGTCGATCAGCTCCTGGGCCGCCTTGAGGCAGCCCCCGACGTCATGCACGCGCAGGGGGAGCTTGAGCACGGCGGCCCGCCGGGCCCGCGCCCGCTCGTCCGTGGCGAGGCGGCGTGCCCTGCCGATGTGCCCCTGGGTGGCCCGGGCGGCGGACGCGGCCCGCTCGGGGTCGATGCCGTCGCGTCTGATCAGCACATCTGCCACGGCGTCCACCGGCGGCGTACGCAGCGAGAGATGGCGGCAGCGGGAGCGGATCGTCGGCAGCACGTCTTCGAGGGAGGGGGCGCAGAGCAGCCACACCGTGCGTGGCGCGGGCTCCTCCACGGCCTTCAGCAGGACGTTGCCCGCGCCCTCGGTGAGACGGTCGGCGTCCTCCATGACGATGACCTGCCAGCGGCCCACGGCCGGGGACAGCTGGGCGCGGCGGACCAGGTCGCGGGTCTCCTTCACGCCGATGGAGAGCAGATCCGTGCGGATCACCTCGACGTCCGCGTGGGTCCCGATCAGCGCCGTGTGGCAGCCGTCGCAGAACCCGCAGCCCGGCGCCCCGCCCAGGGCGCGGTCCGGGCTGACGCACTGGAGCGCCGCGGCGAAGGCGCGGGCGGCCGTGGCCCGGCCGGAGCCGGGCGGGCCGGTGAAGAGCCAGGCGTGCGTCATCTTCGAGCCGGGAGGCACCGGCTCGCCCTCGGAGTTGGCGGTGACCAGAGCATCGGCGTCCCGGGCGGCGGCACCGAGCTGCTCCTGCACCCGGTCCTGTCCGACCAGGTCGTCCCATACGGTCATGGTCACCGCCCTTCCGGTGGTGTCGTGCGGGGAAAGCCGCGTTCCCAGCGCTTCCCCATTGTGCGGGAAGGGTCTGACAATCCCGGCTTTCCGTCCCCGGGCCCCCCGCCCTCGGGCGGCGGGCCCCTCACCACCCGCCCGTCAGCGGCGCGGCCGGCGACCGCCCCGGCCGGAGCCGTCCTGGTCGTCCTCGGAGCCCCCGAGCAGTTCGTCGGCCAGGGACGGCAGATCGTCGAGCGGGGTCTCCTCGGCCCAGTCGGGACGCGGTCGCTTCTGCCGGCCGGAACCGCCCTGAGCGCCGCGCCCGGCCTGCGGGTCGTCGCCGACCTGGGGCAGCTCCCGCGTGCGCTCGTTCTCGCCCTCGGGGCGAGAGGCACCGCGCTCGTCCCGGAAGACACCCGGCGGCACCCGGTCCGACGGGTTCTCGTCGCGCACGGGCGGCAGCACGGCCGTCTCCTCCGCGTCCCGCACCGGCCGGTCCGGCCGGGCGATCGGCACCGGCTGCGTGATCTCGTTCGGATTCACGACCGGGGTGGGCACGGTCAGCTCGTTGTCGGGCACGGACGGCCCGGAACGGCCCGACGGCCCCGACTCACGGTGCCCGGCCTCACGGGAACGCTTCGCGGCCTCGGCCTCCGCCCGGGCAGCGGCCTCGGCCTCCGCCCGGGCAGCGGCCTCGGCCTCGGCGCGGCTGCGGGCCTCCTCGGCCCGGACCAGCGCCTCCTCGGCCTTGCGCTGCTTCTCCAGGCGCAGTTCCTCCGCCTCCTTGCGCAGCCGCGCCTCCTCCTGGGCCTGCTGGCGCAGCCGCTCCTGCTCGGCCTCGCGCACCCGCTCCTCGGCCTCGATCCGGGCGCGCTCCTCCTCCGCACGGCGGCGGGCCTCCTCGGCGCGCTGCCTGGCCTCCTCCGCCTGCCGCTCGGCCTCGCGCTGCCGCGCCTCTTCCTCCTCGCGGCGCCTGCGCTCCTCCTCCTCGGCACGGAGCTTGGCGAGCTGGGCCTCCCGCTCACGCTCCAGCCGCTCCTCCTCGGCCTTGCGCGCGGCCTCCTCCTCGGCCTTGCGCCTGGCCTCCTCCTCGGCGGCCCTGCGCGCCTCCTCCACGGCCTGGATCTCGGCCTCGGAGAGCGGCAGGAGCTGGTCCAGCCGGTGGCGTACGACCGTGGTGATCGCTTCGGGTTCCTGTCCCGCGTCCACCACCAGGTAGCGGGCCGGGTCGGCCGCGGCCAGGGTCAGGAAGCCGGACCGCACCCGGTTGTGGAACTCGGCCGGCTCGGACTCCAGCCGGTCGGGGGCCTCGGTGAAGCGTTCCCGAGCGGTCTGAGGGTCGACGTCCAGGAGGACCGTCAGATGCGGTACGAGCCCGGTCGTCGCCCAGCGCGAGATGCGGGCGATCTCGGTCGGGGCGAGGTCACGGCCCGCCCCCTGGTAGGCGACGGACGAGTCGATGTAGCGGTCCGAGATGACGATCGCACCGCGCTCCAGCGCCGGGCGGACGACGGAGTCGACGTGCTCGGCCCGGTCGGCGGCGTACAGCAGTGCCTCGGCGCGGTTCGACAGCCCGGCCGACGACACGTCGAGCAGGATCGAGCGCAGCCGCTTGCCGACCGGGGTCGCTCCCGGCTCGCGGGTCACGACGACCTCGTGCCCCTTGGCACGGATCCAGTCGGCGAGCGCCTCGACCTGGGTGGACTTGCCGGCTCCGTCGCCGCCCTCCAGGACGAGGAAGAAGCCGTTCGCCGCGGGTGCCACGGCGGGGTCTCCACCGCGCAGCGCCTCGCGCAGATCACGGCGGAGGGGCACTCCGGACCGGTCGTCGGTCTTGGCGAGGACGATCACCGCGACGGGCAGCAGCAGGGCGCCGACGAGCATCAGCGTGAACGCCGCCCCGCCGTGCGCGAAGACGAAGTCGCCCGATCCGAGACGGTGACGCCCGATGGCGGCGGCGACCAGCGGGCCGCCCACCGCGCCGAGCGCGACCAGCACCCGGACGACGGCCTGGAGGTGCTCGGTGGACCTGGCCTGCCGGGACGCCTCCGTCTCCTGGTCGATGACCGTGTGCCCGATGTTGGCGGCGACCCCGGCCGCGTAACCGGCGACCAGGGCGATCAGCAGCCCGGTGGCCGTGTCCGGCACCAGGCCGAGCGCGAGGAGCGCCACCCCGGTGACGGCGATGGCCAGGGCGAGCAGCCGGCGCCGCGACAGGGTGGGCAGCACCTTGGGCGCCGTACGGATGCCGAGCGCGGTGCCCCCGGTCAGGACCAGGATCAGCAGCGCGAAGGTGGCGGGCCCGCCACCGAGGTCGGAGGCGTGCAGCACGGAGACGCCCGCCGCGGCGGCGATGGCCCCGGCAACCAGGGCGCACGCGGCGACGACCAGCCGGATGCTGCCGGTGCGGCCCTTGTCGGGCCCCGTTCCGGTGGCCGGCCTGCGCAGGCCCTCCAGGGGAGAGCGCGGGCGGGGCGTGCGGGTGTCCGGCAGTTCGAGGAAGTACAGGGTGGAGATCGAGGCGGAGAAGAGTCCCGCCGCGACATACGAACCGAGCGCGGCCTGGTGCACGGAGAACCAGTCGAAGCCCGTACCGAGCAGCTCACCGATCAGCGCGGCAACCACGAGAACGGCAGCGGCGGCGGGCACCGCCAGGAAATCGGTGCGCAGCGAGAGCCTGCGCAGAGCGTCGAGGTGGTCGGGCAGGGGGCGCACGGCGGCGCCCTCCGGGGGCGGGGGCGGGAGCAGCGCGGGCGCCGCGCTCTCCTTGGCCACCGTCCACAGCCGCTCGCCGACACCGGTCACGAAGACGGTGATCAGGATCATCATGAGTGCCTTGTCCGGCATCCAGTCGATCCACAGGGGCGCGACGACCAGCAGAGCGAGCCGCAGCCCGTCCGCCCCGATCATCAGCCAGCGCCGGTCCACCGGACCGGCGGGCGCCGTGAGTGCCGTCAGGGGCCCAAGGAGCACGGCTCCGAAGAGCACGGTGGAAAGAATCCGGGCACCGAACACGGCGGCGACGGCAAAGGCCGCCCCGCGGTATCCGGCCCCGAAGGAGCCCTCAAGGACCGCCGCCTGCAGCGACAACAACACCAGCACGAGAAGGGCGAGTGAATCGCCGATACTCCCGACGAGCTGTGCGCTCCACAACCGCCTGAGCGGGGGAACACGCAACAGGGCTCGTACGGCGCGCTCGCGTGAGTCTGCGGCAAGTGTGTCGGAGGTGGGGCTCACGACCGGTGGCTGCTCGGCTCGCGTCATCCGCCCAGCCTATCGGGAGCGGTGCGGTACCCGGGGGCCGCGTCCGAACATATGGCCGCTGGAATCCGGCCACCTGGGGTGCGTACGCCGAAGGGGCCGGATGATCCGGCCCCTTCGGTTCACACGCACAGCCGCCCTGCGGCGGTCAGCTCTCGTCGGACGAGGACGAGGCCGTCTTCCTGGCCGCGGTGGTCGTCTTCTTCGCGGGAGCCTTCTTGGCGGTGGCCGTCTTCTTCGCGGCCGCCGTCTTGGTGGCGGTCGCCTTCTTGGCGGTCGTCGTCTTCTTCGCGGCGGTCGCCTTCTTCGCCGGCGCCTTCTTGGCCGGAGCCTTCTTGGCCGTCTTCTTCTTGGCCGGCCCCTTGGCCCGCTTCTCGGCGAGCAGCTCGTAGCCGCGCTCCGGCGTGATGTCCTCGACGCTGTCGTCGGTCCGCAGCGTCGCGTTCGTCTCGCCGTCCGTGACGTAGGCGCCGAAGCGGCCGTCCTTCACGACCACCGGGGCACCGCTCACCGGGTCCGTGCCGAGCTCCTTGAGCGGCGGCTTGGCGGCGGCCCGCCCGCGCTGCTTCGGCTGGGCGTAGATCGCCAGCGCCTCGTCGAGCGTGATGTCGAAGAGCTGGTCCTCGGAGGTCAGCGAACGCGAGTCCGTGCCCTTCTTGAGATACGGGCCGTAGCGGCCGTTCTGCGCGGTGATCTCGACACCCTCGGCGTCCTCACCGACGACCCTGGGCAGGGACATCAGCTTGAGCGCGTCGGCCAGAGTCACCGTATCGAGCGACATGGACTTGAAGAGCGAGGCCGTCCGCGGCTTGACCGCGTTCTTGCCCGTCTTCGGTGTGCCCTCCGGCAGGACCTCGGTGACGTACGGGCCGTAGCGGCCGTCCTTGGCGATGATCTGGTTGCCGCTGACCGGGTCCGCGCCGAGCTCGAAGTCGCCGCTCGGCTTGGCCAGCAGCTCCTCCGCGAGCTCCACGGTCAGCTCGTCGGGCGCCAGGTCCTCCGGCACGTCCGCGCGCTGGTGGCCCTCGGAGTCCTTCTCGCCCCGCTCGATGTACGGGCCGTAGCGGCCGACGCGGAGCTTGATGTCGTTGCCGACGGGGAACGAGGAGATCTCCCGGGCGTCGATCGCGCCGAGGTCCGTGACGAGCTCCTTGAGCCCGCCGAGGTGGTCCCCGTCGCCGTTGCCCGCGTCGGAGGCCGCACCGGCGCCGGCCGTACCGTCGCCCTCGCCGAAGTAGAAGCGGCGCAGCCACGGCACGGACTGGGCCTCGCCCCGCGCGATGCGGTCGAGGTCGTCCTCCATGCGGGCGGTGAAGTCGTAGTCGACGAGCCGGCCGAAGTGCTTCTCCAGCAGGTTGACCACGGCGAACGAGAGGAACGACGGCACCAGGGCCGTGCCCTTCTTGAACACGTAGCCGCGGTCCAGGATGGTCCCGATGATCGAGGCGTACGTCGACGGACGGCCGATCTCGCGCTCTTCGAGCTCCTTGACCAGCGAGGCCTCGGTGTAGCGGGCCGGAGGCTTGGTGGCGTGGCCGTCGACCGTGACCTCGTCGGCGGTCAGCGCGTCGCCCTCGGCGACCTGCGGCAGCCTGCGCTCGCGGTCGTCCAGCTCGGCGTTCGGGTCGTCGGCGCCTTCGACGTACGCCTTCATGAAGCCGTGGAAGGTGATCGTCTTGCCGGACGCGGAGAACTCGGCGTCCCGGCCGTCGCTCGCCCGGCCACCGATCTTCACTGTGACGGAGTTACCCGTGGCGTCCTTCATCTGGGAGGCGACGGTCCGCTTCCAGATCAGCTCGTACAGGCGGAACTGGTCTCCGGTGAGGCCCGTCTCCGCCGGAGTGCGGAAGCGGTCGCCGGAGGGGCGGATCGCCTCGTGCGCCTCCTGCGCGTTCTTGACCTTGCCGGCGTAGGTGCGCGGCTTGTCGGGCAGGTAGTTCGCCCCGTACAGCTGCGTGACCTGCGCCCGGGCCGCGGAGACCGCGGTGTCCGAGAGGGTCGTGGAGTCCGTACGCATGTAGGTGATGAAGCCGTTCTCGTACAGCTTCTGCGCCACCTGCATCGTGGCCTTGGCCCCGAAGCCCAGCTTGCGGCTCGCCTCCTGCTGGAGGGTCGTCGTGCGGAAGGGGGCGTACGGCGAGCGGCGGTACGGCTTGGACTCGACCGAGCGGACCGCGAACGCGGAGTCGGCGAGTGCGGCGGCCAGGGCGCGGGCGTTCTCCTCGTCCAGGTGCAGCGTCTGGGCGGAGCCCTGCTTCAGCTGTCCGTCGGGACCGAAGTCACGGCCCTGCGCGATACGGCGCCCGTCGACCGCGCTGAGGCGGGCGGTGAGCGTCGAGGGATCGGACGCGTCACCGGTGCGGCCGGTGGCGAAGGTGCCCGTCAGGTCCCAGTACTCGGCGGAGCGGAAGGCGATGCGCTCGCGCTCACGCTCGACGACGAGACGGGTCGCCACGGACTGGACCCGGCCCGCGGAGAGCCGCGGCATGACCTTCTTCCACAGGACCGGCGAGACCTCGTAGCCGTAGAGACGGTCGAGGATGCGGCGGGTCTCCTGGGCGTCGACCATGCGCTGGTTGAGCTCGCGCGGATTGGCGACGGCGGCCCGGATCGCGTCCTTGGTGATCTCGTGGAAGACCATGCGGTGGACCGGGACCTTGGGCCTGAGGACTTCCTGCAGGTGCCACGCGATGGCTTCGCCCTCGCGGTCCTCATCGGTGGCGAGGAAGAGTTCGTCGGATTCGGCGAGGAGCTGCTTGAGCTTCCTGACCTGGGCTTTCTTGTCTGCGTTGACGACGTAGATCGGCTGGAAGTCGTTTTCGACGTCCACGCCGAGGCGGCGTACCTCACCGGTGTACTCGTCCGGCACCTCGGCGGCGCCGTTCGGCAGGTCGCGGATGTGCCCGACGCTCGCCTCGACGACGTATCCGGGGCCGAGGTAGCCCTTGATCGTCTTCGCCTTGGCAGGCGACTCGACAATGACGAGTCGGCGGCCTGCGGTCTCGCTGGTCGGGGACAACTTCGCTCTTCTCTCCGGTCGGCACTCGTGGGCATCCGGGCAGCGCTCTGACGCTGCTCGCGGTGCTGTCGCTGCGGAGTGTGACGGTACAACCCGCCCCCGTGTCAAACGGCAAAAGCCCGCAACGGCCACTCGAACGGTAACCCGACTTCCGCCATTCCTGCCGCCCGGACTGCCCGGTCCGCTCCCCGCGGTGCCGCCGCCTGCGGGTTTCACCGCCCCGTCGGGGGACCCGGCGGCCTGATGCCCGGCGGCCTTCAGGCCCCTCCGGAGAAGTGGATCAGATGCGGGTGAAGCACCACACGCCGAGGACGAGGAAGAGTACGCCGAAGAGCGTGGCGAGAGCGGTGGAGGCGACGGGGCTCACGCCGAGTGCCACCGGCGCACGCTGGATGGTGCGCGCCCCCGTCCAGACGAGGAGGGCCGTGCCGAACAGGCTGAATGCCGTACCGGCGAAGGCCGCGGTGACGCTCTCCATGTCCGTACCCCTCACATTCCGGCCATCGGCTGCCGGCAGGCCCGGGGCCCTCGGCCCGCCGGTGCCGCTCGGCACACGGGAGGCTGCCACTCCGGAGCGTCGTCGGCACGAACCCTGGGTGAACACCGCGCACCCACCTGGGGAACGGTCCTGTGCATACCCCGTGGACCGACCGGGCGCGCGCACCGGGCGGATACGTATGCGCTGTTCAGAAGGGTTACGAGCACCGGAGCACGCAGCTCCGGAGCCGGAACGGAGCCCGGTGAGGGGCACCCTCCGTTCACCGGACGGGATCGAGGAAGCCTTCCTCCACCAGAACCCGGATCGCCTGCGGCGTGCGGTCACGCAGCAGCACCGGGTCCTCGGCCATCAACTGGGCGATGGCGTCCAGAATCCGGCCCGCGGGCAGCGAACCGTCGCACACGCCCGCGAAGCCGGCGCCGACCGCGTCGACCTTGGTCGCCCGCCGCATCCCGCGGTGCTGACGCAGCACCACATGCTCAGGATCTTCGGCACCCGGCAGCCCGACCTGCTCCTGGACGACCTCCTCGGCGAGGGTGAAGTGCGCGGCCAGCAGCGCCGCGTCGTCGTGTTCGCGCAGATAGTCCTGCCTCGCGAAATGGGCCTCGACGGCATCCCCGAGGGGCTGTTCCACCGCGTGCGGCCACTCCTCCACGACGACCGAGGGGCTTCCCGCCGCGGCCGCGGCGGACTTCCGGAGCGTGATCCAGCCGAAGCCGACGGACTTGGTGCCGCGGGCCTCGAACTCGTCCAGCCAGGCGGCGTACCGCTCGGCGTAGAGAGCGGGGTCGCTGCGGTGGTCCCCGCTGTCCCTGAGCCAGAGCTCGGCGTACTGCGTGATGTCCTGCACCTCGCGCTGCACGATCCAGGCGTCACAGCCGCCGGGAACCCAGGAGCGCACCCGGTCCTGCCACTCCTCGCCGTCCACGTGCTGCCAGTTGGCCAGGAACTGCGCGTATCCGCCCTCGTTGAGCCGGTCTCCCGCCTGCCGCACGAGGGTCGCGCACAGATCGTCGCCGCCCATGCCGCCGTCGCGGTACGTCAGCCGGGCACCGGGCGAGATGACGAAGGGCGGGTTGGACACGATCAGGTCGTACGTCTCCGTGCCGACCGGCTCGAACAGCGAGCCTTCCCGCAGGTCGGCGGGGGCGGCGCCGGAGAGAGCGAGGGTGAGGCGGGTGAATTCCAGCGCACGCGGGTTGACGTCCGTGGCCGTGACCCGGGTGGCGTGCTGGGCGGCGTGGAGCGCCTGGATGCCGGAGCCCGTACCGAGATCGAGGGCGGAGTCCACGGGCCCCCGCACGGTGATCCCGGCGAGCGTGGTGGACGCCCCGCCGACACCGAGCACGACGCCCTCCTCGTGGGAGCCGATGCCACCGGCACCGCCGACCGCGCACCCGAGGTCGGAGACGATGAACCAGTCCTCGCCCTCGGGCCCGCCGTAAGGCCGCACGTCGACGGTGGCACGGACCGTGGCGCCGTCGCGGATCACCCAGCCGTCCTCCAGGCACTCCTCCAGCGGGAGTGCGACGGCGGCGGCGTCCGCCGGGACGGGGCGCTGGAGAAGGAACAGCCGCACCAGCGTGTCGAGCGGCGCGTCCCCACGGGTGGCCCGGAGCGCGGGGACGGTCTCACTGCGGGCGAGCGCGGCATACGCGGGCGCGCCGAGCCGGTCGAGGAGACCGTCGGCGGTGAAGGCGGCGGCGATCAGGGCTTCGCGGAGCCGGGGGCTGCGGTCGGATGCGGGGAGGCTGCTCTTACTCACCCGCCCATTGTGGCCGCTCCCACCGACAACGGCAGCGGCCCGGCGCCCACGAGGGGCGACCGGGCTGCCACGGACGTGCCCGCGGCACGGCTTCCGGCTGGGCCGGACCGCCTGTCGCGGCGGCTTCCCGCTCGCCGTCACGGCGTGCGGGCCGCCTCCCCGGCCTTGCGGGCATCCGTGGACCGTCAAGGACCGGCCGCCGGCCTCAGGGCCTCCCGACCACAGTCATGGACGCCCCGATGAACGTCAGGTCGCCCTGACGACCGTCAGGACGTCCCAAGGCCATCGGGGCCTGGCGATGAACGTCAGGGCCCTGGTGATGGCCGTCAGGACTTGCCGATGCCCATCAGGACTTGCTGAGGCCGTCAGGACTTGCTGATGGCCGTCAGGACTTCTCGCTCGCCGAGGGCGAGGCGGACTTCTCGGCGGAGCCGGCCGGTGCGGCTGCGGGCGAGGCCGAGGCCGTCGGCTTCTGGCAGCCCTTCTGCTTGGCCATCGCCGAACCGACCTCGCCGGACTGAAGCTTCTTCAGGGCCTGGTCGCCGTTGGTGCTGATCTTGTTCAGCTCGTCGGCGATCCCCTTGAGGCCGTCGGCGAACGCCGCCTGGTCCTTCGTGTCGAGGTCGTCGACCTTCGTCTTCAACTCGGCATAGGCCGCGGAGGAGGCGTTCAGCTCCTTCACCGCCTCCTTCTGTGTGGTCTCGCCACCGTCCACGGGCGGCGGCCCCGCCGAATTCACGGCCGTGCCCAGTGCCTTGTACGCCTGCGAGATCTGCTGGAAGGCGGCCGAGTCGGTGGCCTGGACGTCGGCGGGCTTGCTGTTGTCGGCCGTCTGCTGCTGGATCGACGCGTTGGCGTTCGCGATCTTCTGCAGCTGCGGCTGAACCTGGTCGCAGACCTTCTTCGCCCAGTCGTTCACCTTGTTGTCGCTGTCGTCGCTGCAGCCCGACAGCGTCAGTACGAGTACCGCACCGCCGGACAGTGCGGCTGCAAGCTTCTTGTTCACCGGATGGGGTCCCTTCCAAGGCTCTCGGCCCCGGAACTTACACGCCAAGTGGGCGACATTCAGGCGCCGGGCATCCGATATGTATTCTTTTGAAGCCATTTGCACCAAGGAGAATGAGGGAGATACAACTCACCCACTCCCTCGGACATCCGTACGAGCCACGGTCTGCCGACCGAGACTCGTCGGAGACGGGCAGGGGCGGACACGGGCAGCGGCGGACAGCACGTCAGAACGTGCCGTCCGCCGCTTCGCTGAGCAGGTATCACCCACGCGACCGCAGGTCACGGGCCGTACGCGTCACGAAACAGCCGCTGGGCCGGTCGACTTGACGGGGTTGCCTCCGTCACCACCGCCACCGCCCGGACCGTCGTCGTCGCCCACCGCGATCCCCCGCCGCTTGGACACATGGACGGCGGCGATGACGACGGCGATGGCGATCACGGCCACCACAGCCCGTACGACCGCGCTGGCATCGTCGCCGTAGCTGAACTGCACCACCGCCGGTGCGATGAGCAGAGCCACGAGGTTCATCACCTTGAGGAGCGGGTTGATGGCCGGCCCGGCCGTGTCCTTGAACGGGTCGCCGACCGTGTCGCCGATCACCGTCGCGGCGTGGGCCTCGCTGCCCTTGCCCCCGTGGTGCCCGTCCTCGACGAGCTTCTTGGCGTTGTCCCACGCACCGCCCGAGTTCGCCAGGAAGACGGCCATCAGGGTGCCGGTGGCGATCGCTCCGGCGAGATAGGAGCCCAGGGCACCGACCCCGAGGGTGAACCCGACCGCGATCGGCGCCAGAACCGCGAGCAGACCGGGCGTGGCGAGCTCGCGCAGGGCGTCCTTGGTGCAGATGTCGACCACGCGCCCGTACTCCGGCTTCTCCGTGTGGTCCATGATCCCGGGGTGTTCCCGGAACTGCCGCCGTACCTCGTAGACCACGGCCCCGGCCGAACGGGAGACCGCGTTGATGGCCAGCCCGGAGAAGAGGAAGACGACCGCGGCGCCGAGGATCAGGCCGACCAGGTTGTTCGGCTGCGAGATGTCCAGGCTCAGCCCGAGCTCCCCCGCCCGGGCGCCCACGTCGTCGACGGCCGTGGCGATGGCGTCCCGGTACGAGCCGAAGAGGGCGGCCGCCGCCAGGACCGCCGTGGCGATCGCGATGCCCTTGGTGATGGCCTTGGTGGTGTTCCCGACGGCGTCCAGGTCCGTGAGGACCTGCGCGCCCGCACCTGTGACGTCCCCGGACATCTCGGCGATGCCCTGGGCGTTGTCGGAGACCGGGCCGAAGGTGTCCATCGCGACGATGACACCCACCGTGGTGAGCAGACCGGTACCGGCCAGGGCCACCGCGAAGAGCGCCAGCATGATCGACGTACCGCCGAGCAGGAACGCACCGTAGACGCCGAGCCCGATCAGGAGGGCGGTGTAGACGGCGGACTCCAGCCCTATGGAGATGCCGGCGAGGACGACGGTCGCGGGACCGGTCAGCGAGGACTTCCCGATGTCCCGGACGGGGCGGCGGCTGGTCTCGGTGAAGTAGCCGGTGAGCTGCTGGATCAGGGCGGCCAGCACGATCCCGATGGCGACCGCGACCAGGGCGAAGACCCGGGGGTCGCCGCCGTGCGAGGTGATGGCGCCGTCGGTGACCCCGTCCAGCTCCGCGTACGAGGCGGGCAGATAGACGAAGACGGCCACGGCCACCAGGACCAGTGAGATCACCGCGGAGACGAAGAAGCCTCGGTTGATGGCGCTCATCCCGCTGCGGTCCGCACGCCGGGGAGCGACCGCGAAGATCCCGATCATCGCGGTGACGACCCCGATCGCCGGGACGATCAGCGGAAAGGCCAGTCCCGCGTCCCCGAAGGCGGCCTTGCCCAGGATGAGCGCGGCCACGAGCGTCACGGCGTACGACTCGAAGAGGTCGGCGGCCATGCCCGCGCAGTCACCGACGTTGTCGCCCACGTTGTCGGCGATCGTGGCGGCGTTGCGCGGGTCGTCCTCGGGGATGCCCTGCTCCACCTTGCCCACGAGGTCGGCACCCACGTCGGCGGCCTTGGTGAAGATGCCGCCACCGACCCTCATGAACATCGCGATCAGGGCGGCGCCGAGGCCGAATCCCTCCAGCACCTTGGGCGCGTCGGCGGCGTAGACGAGCACCACGCAGGAGGCGCCGAGCAGGCCGAGGCCCACGGTGATCATTCCGACCACGCCCCCGGTACGGAAAGCGATCTTCATCGCTTTGTGCGAAACGGCGGTGAGATCCTTTTCCGGTTCCCCCTCGGCGGGGGTCGCCTCACGCGCGGCAGCGGCGACGCGCACATTACTGCGGACGGCGAGCCGCATACCGATGTATCCGGTGGCCGCCGAGAAAAGCGCACCGACCAGGAAGAACAGCGAGCGCCCGACGCGCTGCGACCAGTTGTCGGCCGGAAGCAGCAGAAGCAGGAAGAACACGACGACGGCGAAGATGCCGACGGTACGCAGTTGCCGGGCCAGATAGGCATTCGCGCCTTCCTGGACGGCAGCCGCGATCTCTTTCATACGATCGGTGCCTTCACCGGCCGCCAGCACCTGGCGTACGAGCAGCTGGGCGACGACCAGCGCGGCAAGGGCGACGACCGCGATGAAGACGACGATCAGCCGGTTGCCATCGGTGAGTGCTGCGGCCGCGATTGCGGTGGACCGGCCGGAAGGTACGGGAACGTGCGTCAGTTCTGTCAGTGGGGTGTTGAGGAACTCCGCCATACGTCCTCCTTGACGCTGAGCGCTCAAGACGTGGACGGATTGTAGGGAGCAGAACCTGATCAAAACAGTGGGTGGTCAATGAAATCGACTTTCGTCCACCCAATGGCAAATGATCTCGGATGCGATTGAACCCGAATGCAGTAATGGGGCAGGCGCATGGCGTGCACAGAATTGCAGGAGATCATTGATCAAGGGAAAAGAAAAAAGGCCCTGCTCAGCAGGGCCGGAGACCGTGATCGCGTTCACGACATCGTGATCGGCTCCACGGCCATGTACCTTCCACCGTCCGGAACACGAGGCGCCGTCCGGAACACGAGGCGCCGTCCGGAACACGATGCGCCGTGCCGTGGCGGGAAGCCCGCGGGACGGGGCTGGGCAGGGGGCAGCAACGTACGGAACGGGGCGGGGCACGCAGAACCGGGAGACGCACGGGCCGGGGTGAGCCGGGCGGAGCCGCTCGGCTCAGGGAAGCACCACGGCCGAGGCCGTAGGCCAGGTCATACGGATCACGCCGCCGTCGGTGCCGGACAGGACCTCGACATCGTCGACCAGGCCGCTGATGACCGCGAGGCCCATCTCGTCCTCGCTGTCGGCCTCGGTCTCCGGCTCGTCAAGCCCTCTGCCACCGGGCGCGCCCGGCTGCGAGGCGTCGCTTCCCGGAGCGGGAAGCCCGTCGCCGACCTCGATGGAGAACGCTTTCTCCTCCTCGATCAGAACGACCGCGACCGGGGCGGTGATGCCATGGCTACGATGCAGGCCCACGGCACGGCTGCACGCCTCGCCGACGGCGAGTCTGACCTCGTCGAGCACCGCCTCATCGACGCCTGCCCGGCGCGCCACGGCGGCTGCCACGAGGCGGGCCGTCCTGACGTGTTCGGGCTGAGCGCTGAAGCGGAGTTCAACGGTTGGCATGCCATCCCCCTCAAACGTACGGACGTGCATCTCAGGGGCCCCGGGCGTGGCGCCCGGCACCCCTGCTCTCATCCTTCTCCGGGAACCGACGAAGCCGGCAGCCGACCCCACGGGCCGACCACCTGCTCATGACGGCCGTCTGCTGCCGCCTGCCGGTCTGTCACCGTCTGCCTGCCGACCCTGGAGAGGCCGGCCTGCGCCCACCGTCAGTCGGTGGCGGCGACAGCCTCGTCGACCGTGGTGTGAATGGGAAACACCTTGGTCAGACCTGTGATCCGGAAGATCTTGAGAATGCGCTCCTGGTTGCACACCAGGCGCAGCGAGCCCTCATGGGCCCGGACACGCTTCAAGCCGCCCACGAGCACGCCGAGGCCGGTGGAGTCGAGGAAGTCGACGCCTTCCATGTCGACAACCAGGTGGTAGCTGCCGTCATTCACCAACTCGACCAACTGCTCGCGCAGCTTGGGCGCGGTATACACATCAATCTCGCCACCGACCTCGACGACCGTACGGTCGCCACCAGGGCCGGACACATTGCGAGTCGACAGGGACAGGTCCACGGATCCTCCAGCACCTTGCTATCGAGCGGTCGCCCCTCGGTCTCCCCGACGGAGGCCAGGGGACGGATCGCCAGCCGCGATGGCATTCAATCACTTACCAGCAGCCATGCACGACGCCTTGGGACCATTGTCCGTCATGCCAGTGACACACTCGGTGCCGATGGCCAAGAATCACCGCCCCAGCCGACCACCTGAGAACCCGGGCTCGCGCCCCTCTCCCACGGTGGTTCTCGACCGGCTCGCCGCTTCGGCGGGCCGGGCAGCGCGCATCACTCATACGGAGCACTTGCCCCCGCGTGCGGGAACCCATGCCATCTGGCCGGACCGCATCCGGCCGGAAGTGATCTCGGCAATCTCCCGGGCCGGAATCGACCATCCGTGGACGCACCAGGCCACGGCCGCCGAGCACGCGCTGGACGGCGAGTCGGTCGTGATCGCCACCGGAACGGCGTCCGGCAAGTCGCTCGCCTACCTCGCGCCGGTGCTGAGCACCCTCCTGGACGGCTCACAGGCCCCGAACGGCCGTGGCACGACCGCGCTCTACCTCGCCCCCACCAAGGCGCTGGCGGCCGACCAGCGCCGCGCAGTGAAGGCCCTGGCGGCACCCCTGGGCTCCGCGGTCCGCCCCGCGGTCTACGACGGTGACACGCCGGTCGAAGAACGCGAATGGGTGCGCCAGTACGCCAACTACGTCCTGACGAACCCCGACATGCTGCACCGGGGCATACTCCCGTCCCACCCCCGCTGGGCGTCCTTCCTGCGCTCCCTCCGCTTCGTGGTGATCGACGAGTGCCACACCTACCGGGGTGTCTTCGGCTCTCATGTCGCCCAGGTGCTGCGCCGTCTGCGCCGCCTCTGCGCGCGGTACGGCTCCGACCCGGTCTTCCTCCTGGCCTCCGCCACCTCGGCCCAGCCCTCGGCGGCCGCGGGCCGCCTCACGGGCCTGCCCGTCCGGGAGGTCGCCGACGACGCCTCACCCCGGGGCGAGATGGTCTTCGCCCTCTGGGAGCCGCCGCTGACCGAGCTGCACGGCGAGAAGGGGGCCCCCGTACGCCGTACCGCCACGGCCGAGACCGCCGACCTCCTCACCGACCTGACCCTCCAAGGCATCCGCTCGGTCGCCTTCGTACGCTCCCGGCGCGGCGCCGAGCTCATCTCCGTCATCGCCAAGGAGCGGCTCGCCGAGGTGGACCGCTCACTGCCCGCGCGGGTCGCCGCCTACCGCGGTGGCTATCTGCCGGAGGAGCGCCGGGCCCTGGAGCGCGCCCTGCACTCCGGCGACCTGCTCGGCCTCGCCGCTACGACCGCCCTGGAACTCGGCATCGACGTCTCGGGCCTGGACGCCGTGGTCATCTCCGGCTATCCGGGCACCCGTGCCTCCCTCTGGCAGCAGGCCGGCCGCGCCGGGCGCGCGGGGCAGGGCGCCCTGGCCGTCCTGGTGGCCCGGGACGACCCGCTCGACACCTTTCTCGTCCACCATCCCGAGGCGCTGTTCCAGCAGCCCGTGGAATCCACGGTCCTGGATCCCGACAACCCTTACGTGCTCGCGCCGCACCTGTGCGCCGCCGCCGCGGAACTCCCGCTCACCGAAGCCGACATCGCGCTCTTCGGCCCAGCGGTGCCGGAGCTGCTGCCGCAGCTGGAGGCCGCGAAACTGCTGCGCCGCCGTACGACCGGCTGGCACTGGACCCGCCGCGAACGCGCCGCGGATCTCACGGACATCCGTGGCGGAGGCGGCCGCCCTGTGCAGATCGTCGAGGAAGGCACCGGCCGGCTGCTGGGGACCGTCGACGAGTCAGCCGCGCACACCGCCGTTCACGAGGGTGCCGTGCACCTCCATCAGGGCCGGACCTATCTGGTCAGGAAGCTGGATCTGGAGGATTCGGTGGCCCTGGTCGAGGAAGCCGTGCCTCCGTATTCGACCAATGCCCGCGACACGACCGCGATCACCGTCCTCGAGACCGACACCGAGATCCCATGGGACGACGGCCGGCTCTGCTTCGGTTCCGTGGAGGTCACCAACCAGGTCGTCTCCTTCCTTCGTCGCAGGCTCATCACCGGAGAGGTCCTTGGCGAGACCAAACTCGATCTGCCGCCCCGCACCCTGCGCACCCGCGCCGTGTGGTGGACGGTCACCGAGGACCAGCTCGACGCCGCCAGGATCGGTCCCGAGATCCTCGGTGGAGCCCTGCACGCGGCGGAGCACGCCTCCATCGGGCTGCTGCCGCTCTTCGCCACCTGCGACCGCTGGGACATCGGTGGCGTCTCCGTCCCGCTGCACCCCGACACGCTCCTTCCGACGGTCTTCGTCTACGACGGCCACCCCGGCGGTGCCGGATTCGCCGAACGCGCGTTCCACACGGCCCGTACGTGGCTGACAGCAACACGGCAGGCCATCACGTCCTGCGAGTGCGACGCGGGCTGCCCCTCCTGCATCCAGTCCCCCAAGTGCGGCAACGGCAACGATCCTCTGCACAAACGAGGCGCCGTACGCCTCCTGACCGAACTCCTCAGGACCGCACCACCGGACCCCGAGGAGGGCGCCCCGGGGTCCGGCGACCCCACGGAGCGTGGTCCCCAGGAGAGCGGGCAACCGGATTCGGACGAAGGCTGAGTCCAGCCGTCTCAGCCGGTGCTCCCGTTGATATCGGCGTCGCCGAACGCGCCGGCGCCGGTCCCTCGGCCTCCGGAGGCCCCGCTCGCGACCTGACCTCCGGTGCGTAGGGACCGAAGCGCGCGCGAGCGGTCACATCGGCGATCTCCCCTTGGACCGCGCACCGCACGACTTCCGCGCCCTGGGCCACGGCGACCTCGGTCGCCGCCCCGCAGGCGGTCTCCGCGCCCAGGAGCGCCCGGTCGGCTGCCGCGAGCGCTGCCAGGTCCGCCGCAGCACCGGCCTTGTGGCGGGCGGCCACGGCCTGGCCGAGAGCGAGCACCATCGCGAACACCGCGCAGAGTGTCGCTGTGGTGACCGCCACCCAGACCGTCGCCAGGCCCTGGTCCCCGCTCCCCGATCCGAGCCTCCTCACTCTCACGGGTCCACCCCCACCGTGTCCTCGGCCAGCGCGACCGCCTCGGCTTCGAGGGTCAGAGCCAGCGGCCCGGGCCCGGGCGTCGGCGCCTCGACCCGAACCCGCCACATCTTCCCCGCACGCTCCACCGAGACCTGCGCCCTGCTCGGTGCCGCCTCCCTCGCCGCGGACAGGACCTCGGCCTCCGGCTCCGAGCGGGCCGCGGCCCGCGCCCCGGCCCTCGCCGCGTCCACACAGCGGATCTGGTCAGACGCGGCAACCAGAGCCCAGACGAGTGCCAGGACAAACGCCACCAGCACGGGAAGGGCCATGGCAGCCTCAGCGGCCACGGCTCCCCGGTCGCCGGTCCGGCCCCCCGGGGATGCCTCAGAACTTCGCATCGAGCGCATTCTTGATCAGCGACTGCAACGCCGACAGCACGGCACCGCTCGTCACCACCTTGTAGAGCACCGCCGCGAACGCACAGGCGGCGATCGTGCCCACGGCGTACTCGGACGTCGTCATCCCCCGGTCGAGGCCACCGCACCGGACGTGTGTGCCGAACCTGCTCTCCCAGGCGAGGTGTACCGCATCTGCCATCCGGCGCATGACTTGCTTACTCATCGCGACCCCCGTGTTGTGTCGTACAGAAATTGATCAGGAACTTGGTCAGTAACGCCGGTTCGGAACGCCGGTTCGGAACGCCGGTTCGGAACGCCGGTTCGGAACGCCGGTTCGGAACTCCTCGGCTCAGAGGCACGGATCGGATGCGGCTGTCGAGCTCCAGACCGCCCACCACCGAGCTCCGGTAAGAAGGCCGTTCATCTGTGGTGCAGCAGACCGCCGGCCAGCCCGATCACCACCGGCGCCACCCCGACCGCCAGGAACGCGGGCAGAAAGCAGAGCCCGACCGGTGCGGTGATCAGCACACCGGCACGCTGGGCACGCGCCACCGCCGCACTCGCCCGCTCGGCGCGTATCTCGTCGGCCAGTCGGGACACCGGCTCTGCCGCCGGGGCTCCCGTGGTTCCGGCCCTCTCCAGGCAGCGCGCCAGTGCCGCGGCGCCCGGTATCTCACCGAACCGTCCCCACGCTTCGGCAGGTTCGCCTCCGAGCCGGATCTCTGCTGCCGTCCGAGCCAGCACGTCGCCGACCGGGCCTCCCATCGACTCTCCGACCGCCTCCGCCGCGTCCCGAGGCCCGGCGCCCGCCGAGATGCAGGCGGCCAGCAGATCAGCGGCAAGCGGCAACTGCCGGGCAACCAGGGCGGCCTCGGCCTCCCGCAAGGCAGCCCCTGGCGCCTTCCCGGTGCGCTGCCATCTCCACACCCCGTACGCCGCAGCAAGACCCACACCGCAGCCGGTCAATCCACCGACGAGGATCCAGCAGACCGCCCAGGCGCCGAGGGGTGCCGCCCATCGCCGGGCACGACCGGCACCTCCCAGGCCCGATGCCCGCAGGCCCGGCCACCCTGGCCCAGGCCGGTCCGAGCGGGCACCCGTCAGCAACACCCCCCGCCGCCGTATCGTCCGCTCGTGCCGCCGCGCGGTCATCACGAGGGCGAGATACACAGCGGTCCCGAGCACCGCCCCCACCACTCCGACCGCGCTCAGCCGTTCTCCCGCCTCGGGCCCTGTGCTCATGCCGTCTCCCCCGCGCTCACGATCCGCGACGCCCAGAACAGCCCGGCGGCCTCCAGCAGGCCGCCCGTCATCAGGCAGACCAGACCTCCTGGACTGTGCAGCAGCACCCCCAGCGGATCCGCTCCGAGCGCTGCTCCCAGCCCCAGTCCCACCACCGGCAGCAAAGCCAGCACGACGACCGTCGACCAAGCACCGGCCAACTGGGCGCGGAGTTCTTCCCTTCGGCGCCGCTCAGCCCGCAGAGTGCCCTCCAGGCGATCCAGGCCCGCCGCGAGGCCGGCCCCGCCGTCGACGGCCACCCGCCAGCACGCGGCCATCCCCGCGAGCCCTTCGAGGCCCGGACCTGCCGCCGCCTGACGCAGAGCCCCCGGCACATCTCCACCGAACCTCGCGGCTGCCAGCACTGCGGACTCGGCAAGGCCCAATGCGCCGGCGCTCCGCCCCGCGACGAGCAACGCCTGCCCCGGCTCACGCCCGGCCCGGAGCTCGCCCACCACCGCCCCGCAGAGAGCCGTGACCGCATCGGCGGCCTGCTCACGCTCCCTCCGCCGTGCCCTGCGCCGCACCCAGCGACGCACCAGCGGAATCGCCACGGCCCCCGCGAGCAGCGGCAGCACCGATTCACCCAGTAGCGCGAGAAGGACCGCCACAGGGGCGCACAGCCATTCCCGATGCCCATCGAGAACCCTGCGGATCCTCGCCCATCCCGCCGCGCCGAACGGCAGCTCCATCCGGCCCCGCGCCATCAGCACCCGTGCCCGCCGCGCCCCCGGGTCCCGCGCGGCAGCGATACAGCCGGCCACTCCGGCGCAGCCCGCCATCACCCACACCGGCGCCTGCGTCAGCGCGCCGGAGACCGCCGCCGTCATGAGTGCAGCCCGATCAGTGCCCCGAGCCGCTCCCAGCCCCGCTCCGGCACGAACCCTTCCGCGTCCCATCGCAGCGCGGGCACGGTGACCACCAGGCCCGCCGGGTCCCGCTCGAGCACATGCACCTCGGAGAGGCGCCTCTGCCCGCCCCGGTCCCGTACGAGATGGACCACCACGGAGAGCGCGGCGGCCAACTGGCTGTGGAGGGCCGCCCTGTCGAGCCCCGCGGCCGTTCCCAGTGCCTCGAGCCGTGCCGGGACATGCTCTGCGGCGTTGGCATGGACCGTCCCGCAACCGCCCTCATGTCCGGTGTTCAACGCTGCCAGGAGATCAGTCACCTCGGCGCCTCGGACCTCGCCCACCACCAGCCGGTCCGGACGCATGCGCAACGCCTGGCGCACCAGGTCCCGGAGCGTCACTCTGCCCGCCCCTTCCTGGTTGGCGGGGCGCGACTCCAGGCGCACCACATGTGGGTGATCGGGGCGCAATTCAGCCGAATCCTCGGCCAGCACGATGCGCTCGCGCTCGCCGACCGCACCCAGCAGACTCGACAGGAGGGTCGTCTTTCCCGCTCCGGTCCCTCCGCTGATCAGATACGAGACCCGGGCCCGCACCAGCGCCCCGAGCACCCGGTCACCGCCGGGCGGAAGCGTCCCGGCCTCCACGAGCTCCGCCAGTGTGAACGCCCTCGGCCGCACCACCCGCAGCGAGAGACACGTCGAGCCGACGGACACCGGCGGCAGGACCGCGTGCATGCGCGTTCCATCGGGGAGCCGCGCGTCCACCCATGGCCTTGCGTCGTCCAGCCGGCGCCCCGCTACCGCGGCGAGCCTCTGCGCCAGCCTCCGGACGGCCGCCGCGTCCGGGAACGTGACTCGGGTCAGCTCCAGGCCTCCGCCCCGGTCCACCCACACACGGTCCGGAGCGGACACCAGGACATCGGTCACCGCCGGATCGGCCAACAGCCTTTCCAGCACTCCCGTGCCGACCAGCTCGCCGCGCAATTCCTCGGCAACACCGAGGACTTCGGCGTCCCCCAGGAGACGTCCCTGCTCCCGGAGCGCGGCAGCGACTCCGGCCGGGGTCGGCGCCGCCCCGCTCCGGGCCAGCCGCTGCCGCACCGCGTCGAGAAGCGCGTCGGTCATGACGTCCCCCCACCGGTGTGCAGGGCAGGGACGCCCTCGATGTGGCCCGGCGCATCCGCCCTGTCCCAGAACTCCTTGCAGAACCGGGCCAGCACTCCGCGGGAGTTGGCGCCCGGGGGCAGCCCGCTGTCCTGGGCCGCCGACAGCCCCGGCTCCGTGGGCAGGTCCCCGACAAGGGGGAGGCCCAGGGCATGCGCCACCCACTCCTCGTCCAGGCCCGCCGTATAGGGACCACGGGCGACGACCCTCAGGTCCTCCAGGACCGCCCCGGCCGCAGCCGCCACCCGCTGGGCAGCCGCCACCGCCCTCAGCTCACCGGGCACGACCAGCAGCCCTACGTCCAGCTGCGCCAGCGCCTCCGCCACACCTTCGTCGACCCGGCGCGGCAGATCCACGACGACCACTCCGCCGAGCCGACGCGCGGCAGCCAGCACCGATTGCATGGCCTGCGGAGGAACGGTCGTCGCCTCGCCCCTGCCCCAGCTGAGCACGCGCAGACCATGGAGCGCGGGCAGGGACTCTTCCAGCGCCCCGCCGCCCACCCGCCCTTTGGAACGGGCGAAATCCGGCCATCGAAGACCTTCTGATTCCTCTCCTCCCAGCAGGACATCGATGCCGCCGCCCAGAGGATCCCCGTCGATCAGCATGGTCCGCCTGCCCGACCTGGCCGCCGTCACCGCCAGGGCACAGGCCAGCGTCGATGCGCCGGAACCACCGCGCCCTCCCAGCACTCCCACGGTCAGCGCCGACCGACCCACGCCCTCCGCCGCATTGGCGATCTGGTCGACGAGCCAGCCTTCGGAATCAGGCAGCCGCAGCACGTATTCGGCCCCGATCTCCACGGCGCTCCGCCATACGTCCGGGTCGTCCTGATCCCGCCCGACCAGCATGACCCCGCGCCTTCTCGGCACCCCGCGGCACCGCGAAGCCGCGTCGTCGCCCACCAGAATCAGTGGGGCCCGCTCCCAGCAGCCTCGCTCCTCAGGCGGTCCGTGACGCACCTCGGGCACCACCCCGGCCGCCGCGCAGAGCCTGAGCAGATCGTCCAGCAAATCCGCGTCCTCGGTCACAATCATCGGTCCGCCGCCCAGCCGTTCGGCGCTCGGCAGACCTACGTCCGCGAAAGATCCAGCCACGATCTCCGCCCCCTTCTCACTGCCCCTTCAGTGCGGTTTCGCGGCGGCCTCGGACCGTTCCGAGATGCGCGATTCCGGAACCCGTGGACTTCACGGGTGGAATCAACATGCAACGGCTCGGAAAAACATGTGGATCTTGCTCAAAAACTGTGGATAACCACAACGTTGTGAATATCTCGGTAGCTCGTACAGGGGACTTTCGGAGCGCAGCCCTTCCGCTACGCACCGTGACGAGCGATGATCGTGGAAGCCCGCGAGAGCGAAGGGCCGAAGAGGCGCAAGGAGGCGCAGGAGCCGTGGACGAACACCGAAAAATGCGTCCGGACATGCGACGACCCCCGCCGGGGGGGGAGAGCGGGGGTCGTCCCCACGGCCGACTCGGGGGGGAGGAGTCGGACCGGGTTAGCACGGTCGCGAACGATCCGTGACTTCCATGGTGTACCCGAGCACCTTCTCAGGCAAACCCACCTACCGGACTTTACGCCGAATGGCGGGCCCTTATGCTCACCTTTGTGGAAAACTGCTTCTCGCCGCGCACAGCAGCCTTCTTTGACCTGGACAAGACGGTCATTGCGAAGTCATCGACGCTGACCTTCAGCAAGTCCTTCTACCAAGGCGGGCTGATCAACCGCCGCGCCGTACTGCGCACCGCGTACGCACAGTTCGTGTTCCTCGCCGGGGGCGCCGATCACGACCAGATGGAGCGGATGCGCGAATACCTCTCGGCACTCTGCAAGGGCTGGAACGTCCAGCAGGTCAAGGAGCTCGTCGCCGAAACCCTGCACGACCTGATCGACCCCATCATCTACGACGAAGCGGCCACTCTCATCGAGGAGCATCACACGGCCGGGCGCGACGTGGTCATCGTGTCGACCTCCGGCGCCGAGGTCGTCGAACCGATCGGGGAGCTCCTCGGCGCCGACCGGGTCGTCGCGACCAGGATGGTCGTCGGAGACGACGGGTGCTTCACCGGCGAGGTCGAGTACTACGCCTACGGGCCGACCAAGGCCGAAGCGATCAAGGCCCTCGCCGAATCGGAGGGCTACGACCTCTCCCGCTGCTACGCATACAGCGACTCGGCCACCGACGTGCCGATGCTCGAGTCGGTCGGCCACCCGCACGCCGTCAACCCGGACCGGGCGCTACGACGCGAGGCCACCCTCCGCGAATGGCCGATTCTCGTCTTCGACCGGCCGGTGCGGCTCAAGCAGCGCCTGCCCACGTTCTCCATGCCACCCCGGCCGGCCCTCATGGCTACCGCGGCGCTGGGCGCCGCGGCCGTGACGGCCGGACTCGTCTGGTACGCCAACCGTCGCCGCTCCGCCGCGCGCACTGCCTGAGAGGGTGCGGCAGCCGCCGCGTCCCTCCTGACCGGACGACGGCACAGCCGTCATACGACCCTGCCCGAAGATGTCCGGATCATTCATATTTGAAGCTAAAAGTAAAGAAGTGGGGCCAAGGCTTCCGCTCTCCCCGGACGTGGAGTACAAAGGATTCAATGGCCCGCGAGACCAAGGACATCCGAGAGGATCACCTTTTCACGCACAGATGGCCCCACGGACCGAGCACGAACGCCGAGTACCCACGCGACGTCGACCCGTCGATTACGGGCCAGCCGCACCAGGTGACGGGCAACGACCCCGGCCTGATGGGCACATATCGAGGACGCTTGGTAACTGGGCAGACGTGCCAGCGGCGGTACCGGAAACGGTACCGCCGCAACCCTTTCCGGAGCCCGTGCCGGGCGGCGCCACAGGCCGCCGCCGGACCGCCCCGCGCTCTACGCCGCTCCGCGCTGCAACGCCTCACACACCGCAGTGGACTCCCTGACACCGAGCTCCACCGAGCGCCCGCAATGCGCGATCCAGGACGCCATACCCTCCGGGCTCCCCGAGAGATACCCCTCGAAAGCCGCCACGTACGCCGCACGCCCCTGCTCCGCGTGCCCGACCTCCGCCGGGCAGATCGACTTGGGGTCCAGGCCGCTGCCGATCAGCACGATCCGCTCGGCGGTCCGGGCAACCAGGCCGTTGTGCGAACCGAAGGGCCGCAGCGCCAGCAGTTCACCGTGCACGACGGACGCCATCACCAGCGCGGGCGCCGAGCTGCCCGCGATGATCAGCTCCGACAGCCCTTCGAGCCTTCCGGACACCTCGCGGGCGTCCGGAAGGGGTGTTTCGATCAACGGCTCCTCGACCGGCTCACCGGCGAGCCGAGGCCGGCCCACGGCATCGTCCGGTGTCGCCCCGCCTGCGGCGACCAGGTGCAGACGGGCCAGGACGCGAAGTGGTGACTGCCGCCAGATGGACAGCAGTTGCCCCGCTTCAGCTGTGAGCCGCAGGGCCGCACCGATGGTGCGGGCCTCGTCATCACCACTGAAGTCCGTACGCCGGCGCACCTCTTCGAGATTCCAGTCGGCGCCGGAGAGCGCCGCCGACCCCCGGGCTCCACGCAGGGCCGCTTCCGCGGTGACCTCATTGCTGCGGCGCCGCATGACCCGATGGCCGTAGACCCGGTCCACGGCCTTGCGTACGGAGTCCACCGCGTCGGTGACCCCCGGCAGGGCACCCAGAGCGGCAAGCGGGTCCGAGGAAGTCGTACTCATAAGTAGGGAGGCTACGCGCCCCCCGTGCCAATGCCGCCCAGGAGTGGCCTTCTTCACGGATAGCGACAACGTTGTGCGATGAACCGGCTACCCTAGGTGAACATGAAGATCGCTTTCGTAGGGAAGGGCGGCAGCGGCAAGACGACGCTGTCCTCGCTCTTCATCCGCCACCTCGCCGCCAATGAAGCCCATGTCGTCGCGGTGGACGCCGACATCAACCAGCACCTCGGGGCCGCACTCGGCCTCGACGAGGAGCAGTCAGCCGCGCTGCCCGCGATGGGCGCCCAGCTGCCCCTCATCAAGGACTACCTCCGCGGAAGCAACCCCCGCATCGCATCCGCGGCAACGATGATCAAAACCACGCCCCCCGGGGAGGGGTCGCGGCTGCTGCGCGTCCGCGAGGACAACCCGGTCTACGACGCCTGCGCACGCACGGTCCGGCTCGACCACGGCGACATCCGGCTGATGGCGACCGGCCCGTTCACCGAGTCCGATCTGGGTGTGGCCTGCTACCACTCCAAGGTCGGGGCGGTGGAGCTCTGCCTGAACCACCTGGTCGACGGTCCGGACGAGTACGTGGTGGTGGACATGACGGCGGGCTCGGACTCGTTCGCCTCGGGGATGTTCACCCGCTTCGACATGACCTTCCTGGTGGCCGAGCCGACCCGGAAGGGAGTCTCCGTCTACCGCCAGTACAAGGAGTACGCGCGGGACTTCGGCGTCGCACTGAAGGTCGTGGGCAACAAGGTGCAGGGCCAGGACGACCTCGACTTCCTGCGCGCCGAGGTCGGCGACGACCTGCTGGTCGGGATCGGCCAGTCCGACTGGGTAGGGACGATGGAAAAGGGCCGGCCCGCGCCGTTCGACCTGCTGGAGGCGGACAACCGGATGGCGCTGCAGTCCCTGCAGGACGCCGCCGAGGACTCGTACGAGCTGAGGGACTGGGAGCGCTACACACGCCAGATGGTGCACTTCCACCTGAAGAACGCCGAAAGCTGGGGCAACGAGAAGACGGGCGCCGACCTGGCCGCCCAGGTCGACCCCGCCTTCGTCCTGCATGAGCACGCTCCTGCGACGGGCGCCGCCCAGCCGGCATGAACCCGGCGGAGCGGCGCCATGGGCGTTGCCTATTCCGCGCCGCTGCCGGCTGCCTGGCCTGCCGGCTGGTCAGCCGGCCTGGCAGGCACGGGGCTGGTGGCGGGCTTCCCCGGAACCGTCCCCGCGAGGAACGCCGGCCAGCCCGGCTTGGGCTTCTCGCCCACCTTCAGCGTCCCGAGCTTCGCGAGCGTCTCCGGGTCCTGAGCGTCCAGCCAGTCGGCAAGCTGCCGGAAGGTGACGCACTGCACGTCCTGCTGGGTGCACACGGTCTTGATCGTCTCCTCGACAGCGCGCATGTATGTGCCGCCGTTCCAGGATTCGAAGTGGTTGCCGATGATCAGTGGCGCCCGGTTCCCGTTGTAGGCGCGGCCGAAGGCCTGGAGCAGGCCGTCCCGCATCTGGTTGCCCCAGTACACGTGCTGGCCGGGGTCACCCTGCGTCTTCGTGCCGGACTGGTTGAACATGAAGTTGTAGTCCATGGAGAGCGTCTCGAACGCTCGGCCCGGCACGGGGACGAGCTGGAGGGGGAGGTCCCAGAGCCCGTCCTTCTTCGCGGGCCAGACCTGGTTGCCGACGCCACTGGAGTCGTAGCGGAAGCCCATGGTCCGCGCGGCCGCGACCATGTTCTTCTGGCCCTCCAGGCACGGGGTGCGGGCGCCGATCAGTTCCTTGTCGTAGTCGAAGGGCAGCGGCGCTTCGGCCTTCAGGGCCGGGGCGTTGGTCTTCCAGCCCTTCACGAAGGCCTTCGCCTGGCTGATCTCGCTCTTCCACTCCTCGACCGACCAGGTGCCGACGCCTCCGTCAGGCCCGCAGAAGTGCCCGTTGAAGTGCGTGCCGATCTCATTGCCGTCCAGCCACGCGGCACGCAGCTCCCTCAGGGTGTCGCGGATCCCCTCGGTGTCGTTGAACCCGATGTCGGAGCGGCCCGCCGAGTGCTGGGGCGGGTTGTAGAGGGCCTTCTTCTCCTCCGGCAGGAGGTACACGCCACTCAGGAAATAGGTCATCCTGGCGTCGTACTTCTTCGCGACGGCGCGGAAATGCGAGAACAGCTTCTGGCTGTCCTCCCCCGCACCGTCCCAGGAGAAGACCACGAACTGCGGAGGCTTCTGACCGGGCTTCAGGCGCTTGGCCGCGGGAAGTTTCGGCTGGGCTCCCGTAAACGCGGTGGAGCCGTCACCGATCAGCTTCACCGCACCCTTCGGCGCCGCCGCCGGAGAGTTTCCCTCCGCGCTGGGTGCCGACTTCTTTGCGCTTCCGGACCCGGGAGCTGCGGACCCCGGGCCCGAGCATCCGGCCAGGCCCGCGACCAGCGCCGCCGTGACCACAGTGCCCAGGGCGATCCGCTTCGTGGCGGCCATCATCCGTCCACCCTCTTCCTCGCAGGAGTCGTGTGTTGAAGTGCCGACAAGGCGCGGTCAACGTCACACGCGGCTCTGCTGGAATCAGTACGACAAGCCGGATGAAAAGATGCTTATTCACTTGAATGAGTGACTCATTGGGCTATTTGCTCGAAAGCATGGACACACTTCTTTACTCTCCATTACGATTCATTTACGGAGAGTTGAGAAATCCCGCCGTATTACCCCACCGCTGCACGCCGTGATCCACGGCCGCCGTCACTCACATACCGCGACCGCGCTGCCCCGGAGGAGACGGGAACATGTCTGCCTGCGTCCCTACCCGCAATGACCGCTCATCCCGCAGTTCACGCCCATCCCGCGCCTCGGGGTTCAAGCGGCCGCACAGTCCGCCACCCTCGCCCCGCCGAGGACGCTTCCGCGTCTCGGGCGCCGACCTGTCCGCATCGATCACCGTCTTCCTCATCGCCGTCCCCATGTCGCTCGGCCTCGCCGTCGCCATGGACGCCCCGCTCGCAGCCGGCCTCGTCTCGGCAGCGATCGGCGGCATCGTCGCCGGCCTGCTCGGCGGCACTCCCCTCCAGGTCAGCGGCCCATCCGCCGGACTGACCGTGGTCACCGCCGAGTTGATCCAGATCTACGGCTGGCGCACCACCTGCGCCATCACCGTCGGCGCGGGACTCCTGCAGATTCTTCTGGGCTCGATGAGAGCCGCCCGCAGCGCTCTCGCCGTCAGCCCCGCCATCGTGCACGGCACACTCGCGGGCATCGGCGTCGCCATCGCGCTCGCCCAGATGCACATCGTGCTCGGCGGGTCGCCGCAGAGCACGGCTCTGGACAACGCCCTGTCGTTGCCCGGCCGCCTGCAGCACTTCAGCCCGGCCGCGCCCCTCATCGGGGCGCTGACGATCGCCCTCCTCATGATGTGGCCACGCCTGCCCGGGCGCGCCGGAAAGGCGCTGAGGAGAATTCCAGCCGCGCTCGCCTCGGTGGGCATCGCGACGGCTGTGGCCGCTGTGGCCACCCCCGGAATCGCCCGGGTGGACCTTCCGTCGTGGCGGTCCCACGCGCTGCCAGAGCTGCCGCAGGGCCCGGTCGCGGCGCTGGCCGCGGCTGTCTTCACGGTCATGCTGGTGGCCAGTCTCGAATCCCTGCTCGCCGCCGTGTCCGTCGACAAGCTGGCAGCCGATCGTGCCGCCACCCCACCCAAGGACGGGTCCACGCCGTCGGCGCCCGTCAAGCGCTCCGACCTCGACCGGGAGCTGCGCGCCCAAGGTGTCGCCAACACACTGTCGGGACTGGTCGGGGGTCTGGCCGTGTCCGGTGGCGCGGTGCGCAGTTCCGCCAATGTGCGGGCCGGCGCCCAGACCCGGGCCGCCACGGTGCTGCACGGTGTCTGGGTGCTGCTCGCGACCGTACTGCTGGTCACCGTCCTCGAATGGATCCCCCTGGCGGCACTCGCCGCTCTGGTGATGGTCGTCGGCATCCAGATGGTCAACTTCGCCCACATCCGCAAGGTCCACAGACACCGCGAATTCCTGGTGTACGGGGCGACCATCAGCGGCGTGCTTCTCGCCGGGGTTCTCGAGGGCGTGGCGATCGGCATCGTCGTGGCGGTGGCCGTCGCCCTGCACCGGCTGGCACGCACGAGGATCACCGTGACGGAGCGGGACGGCCAGTATCTGGTGACCGCTCGCGGACAGCTGACCTTCCTGGCCGTCCCCCGGCTCAGCCGCATGCTCGGAAGGCTTCCACACGGAGTGGACGCCGTGGTCGAGTTGGACGGCTTCTTCATGGACCACGCGGCCTACGAGACGATCCAGGACTGGTACGCCGCGCAGACCGCGATGGGCGGGCGGATCGAATTCACGGGACGGTCCGGGGGCAGGATCGCCGAGCCCGCGTCCGCGGCGCATTCCTGCTGCCGCCCATGGACGCCGTGGCGCAACCATCACTGCCACGACCGTGTGCGGGACGCCGTTCCCACCACTGCCGACCCCGCTGCGCCCGTCCCTGCGAAGACCGTCCCTCTCACCATGGCAGCTTCGACCGGTGACCGGCCGGGGGCCCATCGGCTGCTCAGCGGCCTCAGCTCGTTCCAGCGCACCACCGCTCCGCTGGTCCGTGAGGAGCTGAACCGACTGGCCACCGAGGGGCAGCGGCCTTCCCAGCTGTTCCTCACCTGCGCGGACTCCCGCCTGGTCACGAGCATGATCACGGCCAGTGGCCCGGGCGACCTCTTCACCGTAAGGAACGTCGGCAATCTCGTTCCGCCGCCGGGCACGGGGGACGACGCGGGGACCGACGATTCGGTGGCCGCCGCCATCGAATACGCGGTGGATGTGCTTGAGGTCGAGTCCATCACCGTCTGCGGCCACTCAGGATGCGGGGCCATGCAGGCCCTGCTGGGAGCGGCGCCGGAGACCCCCAGAACGCCGCTGTGGCGCTGGCTGCGGCATGGGCTGCCGAGCTTGGAGCGCATGCGTTCCCGGCACCATTCCTGGGCGCGGATCGCGGGACGGCTGCCCACCGACGCGGTGGAACAGCTCTGTCTGACCAATGTGGTGCAGCAGTTGGAGCATTTGCGTGCGCACGAATCGGTGGCTCGCCGGCTCGCGGCGGGCACTCTGCAGCTGCACGGCATGTACTTCCACGTGGGCGAGGCTCAGGCCTATCTGCTGACCGAGGGCGCCAGTTCCGGGACCGGCCCTGACGAGGTCTTCGCACGCGTCGCCCCCGGGGCCGTATGGAGTGCCGCCGACAGCGCCGAAACCCTGCTCCCCACGCCCGACACCGTGGTCGGCGCCTGAACCGCTCGCACACCCGGTCCGTGAGACCTTGTGGTCCCGCTTTCGCATCGCACAGCGCTGCTTGCGGAAGCGGGACATGTGACTCCGTAGCACGAGGCACAGGTCTAAACCAATTTCCGGCAGACACTTGTCACCTGGCCCGTGGCCTGATGAGCTGTCCCCCGGGACACAACGGACACCCTGGGAATGGGAGATGTCGTGAGCAACGCAAGCCTGGCCAATCCGCTCAAGGAGGAGACCGCAGCATGAGCGAGCCTTCCTCCCTCTCCAACCTGCTCAAGGAGGAGCGGCGGTTCGCACCGCCTGCCGATCTGGCCGCGAACGCCAACGTGACGGTGGAGGCGTACGAGCAGGCCGAGGCGGACCGGCTGGGCTTCTGGGCCGAGCAGGCCCGCCGCCTGAGCTGGGCCACGGAGCCGACCGAGACGCTGGACTGGAGCAACCCGCCCTTCGCCAAGTGGTTCGCGGACGGCAAGCTCAACGTCGCTTACAACTGCGTCGACCGGCACGTCGAGGCGGGCAACGGCGACCGGGTCGCCATCCACTTCGAGGGCGAGCCCGGCGACAGCCGCGCGATCACCTATGCCGAGCTCAAGGACGAGGTCTCCCGGGCGGCCAACGCCCTCGCAGAACTCGGTGTCGGCAAGGGCGACCGTGTGGCCGTCTATCTGCCGATGATCCCGGAGGCCGCCGTGGCCATGCTGGCGTGCGCCCGCATCGGCGCCGCCCACTCCGTGGTGTTCGGCGGCTTCTCCGCGGACGCCATCGCGACCCGCATCCAGGACGCCGACGCCAAGGTCGTCATCACCTCCGACGGCGGCTACCGCCGGGGCAAGCCCTCCGCGCTCAAGCCCGCGGTGGACGATGCCGTCTCCCGTCTCGACACGGTCGAGCACGTCCTCGTGGTCCGGCGCACCGGCCAGGACACCGCGTGGACCGAGGGCCGGGACGTCTGGTGGCACGAGATCACCGGCAGGCAGTCCACCGAGCACACTCCCGAGGCCTTCGAGGCGGAGCAGCCGCTCTTCATCCTCTACACCTCGGGGACCACGGGTAAGCCGAAGGGCATCCTGCACACCTCGGGTGGTTACCTGACCCAGGCGGCCTACACCCACCACGCGGTCTTCGACCTGAAGCCCGAGACCGACGTGTACTGGTGCACCGCCGACATCGGCTGGGTGACCGGGCACTCGTACATCGTGTACGGGCCGCTGGCCAACGGCGCGACCCAGGTGATGTACGAGGGCACACCCGACACACCCCACCAGGGCCGCTTCTGGGAGATCGTCCAGAAGTACGGGGTCACGATCCTGTACACCGCTCCGACGGCGATCCGTACGTTCATGAAGTGGGGAGACGACATCCCCGCCAAGTTCGACCTCTCGTCGCTGCGTGTCCTCGGTTCGGTCGGCGAGCCGATCAACCCCGAGGCGTGGATGTGGTACCGGAAGCACATCGGCGCCGACAAGTGCCCGATCGTGGACACCTGGTGGCAGACCGAGACCGGCGCGATGATGATCTCGCCGCTCCCCGGAGTCACCGAGACCAAGCCCGGTTCGGCCCAGCGTGCCCTGCCCGGCATCTCCGCCACCGTGGTCGACGACGAGGCCCGAGAGGTTCCGGACGGCGGGGGCGGCTATCTCGTCCTCACCGAGCCGTGGCCGTCGATGCTCCGCACCATCTGGGGCGACGACCAGCGCTTCCTCGACACCTACTGGTCGCGCTTCGAGGGCAAGTACTTCGCGGGTGACGGCGCCAAGAAGGACGAGGACGGCGATGTCTGGCTGCTCGGCCGGGTCGACGACGTCATGCTCGTGTCCGGGCACAACATCTCGACGACCGAGGTCGAGTCGGCCCTCGTCTCGCACCCCGCGGTGGCCGAGGCTGCCGTGGTCGGGGCGAACGACGAGACGACCGGTCAGGCCATCGTCGCCTTCGTGATACTGCGCGGCACCGCCACCGCCTCCGAGGAGCTCGTAGCGGAGCTGCGCAATCACGTCGGCAGCACGCTCGGGCCGATCGCGAAGCCCAAGCGGGTCCTCCCGGTGGCCGAGCTGCCGAAGACCCGGTCCGGCAAGATCATGCGTCGTCTGCTGCGCGATGTCGCCGAGAACCGCGAGCTGGGTGACGTCACCACGCTCACCGACTCCTCGGTCATGGCCCTCATCCAGACGCAGCTCCCCACCACATCCTCCGAGGACTGACCCTCCCGGGACCAGTTCCACCGGACCAGATCCAGGGGAACCAGGTCCACGGGACCAGGAAGGGCCACGGTCACGGCACGGATCCGTAGGGGCACCCGGCACCACCGGGTGCCCCTACGGGCGTCCCCGGGTGGCTCTGCGGCTTCATCAAGGGCCTGACCAGGTTGTACGCCGTCTGGGCGGCCAGCACCGCACTCCGCAGGGACTCCCGGCCTCCCGGCCTCCCGGCCTCCCGGCCTCCGGGTCTCCGCGCGGCCTCCGCGCGGCCTCCGGGCTCCCGGCCTCCCTGCACCGTGCGCCATCGGCAGCCG
The DNA here is from genome assembly GCF_053593715.1 of Streptomyces sp. NPDC002125. Classification (NCBI taxonomy): domain Bacteria; kingdom Bacillati; phylum Actinomycetota; class Actinomycetes; order Kitasatosporales; family Streptomycetaceae; genus Streptomyces; species Streptomyces sp. NPDC002125. Next base: position 129,698 of record NZ_JBSFDD010000013.1, read on the forward strand.
GCGCCGTACGCCGCATGGCCTCCCGGCACCGCACGCCACCGGGCGGCCGGCACTGGACCCGGATACCGTTTCGACACCCGGGTAGAGTGGTGGTTCGTCGACGGAGCGTGTCGAGCGCGGACAAGCAGACCGATTCCGTCAGTACGGACAACTGCACAGAACATCTCCACAGGGGCGCCGGGAAGTCTGGTCGGCATGTGAATCCGCCATGCCGTCACTGCCGTAACCCAACCCGGAGGTTCTCCTCTTGGCTACGCCCGCCCCCTCCTCCGACCGCCGCAGCACCCTGTTGGGCCGGCTGCCCCTGCCCGAGCGGAATTACGTCGCCGAGGCGCTGCGCACGGAGACGATCGGCGGCGTCATCCTGTTGGTCGCCGCCATAGCCGCGCTGATCTGGGCGAACACCTTCGGCTCCAGCTATGCGACCGTCAGCCGGTTCCACTTCGGCCCCGAAGCGCTGGGGCTCCACCTCTCGGTGGCCCACTGGGCGGCCGACGGGCTGCTGGCCGTCTTCTTCTTCGTCGCGGGCGTCGAACTCAAGCGTGAGCTGGTGGCCGGTGAGCTCCGCGACCCGCGTGCGGCGGCCCTGCCCGTCGCCGCGGCACTCTGCGGCATGGCCGTCCCCGCCGTCGTCTACACACTGACCGCGGTCCTCGGTGGAGGGACGACCGCCGGCTGGGCAGTGCCCACCGCCACCGACATCGCCTTCGCGCTCGCCGTCCTGGCGGTGATCGGCACCTCGCTCCCGGCGGCGCTGCGCGCCTTCCTGCTGACACTCGCCGTCGTCGACGACCTCTTCGCCATCCTCATCATCGCCGTCTTCTTCACCGAGAACATCGACTTCCTGGCGCTCGGAGGAGCCTTCGCCGGCTTGGCCGTGTTCCATGTGCTGCTGCGCACCGGTGTGAAGGGCTGGTACGTCTACGTCCCGCTCGCCCTGGTCATCTGGGGGCTGATGTACAACAGCGGCGTGCACGCGACGATCGCGGGTGTCGCCATGGGCCTGATGCTGCGCTGCACCAGGCGCGAGGGCGAGGCGCGTTCCCCCGGCGAGCACATCGAGCACATGGTGCGCCCCCTTTCGGCAGGCGTGGCGGTTCCGCTGTTCGCGCTCTTCTCGGCCGGCGTCACCCTCAAGGGCGATGCCCTGGCCGGCGTTTTCGCCCGGCCCGAAACGCTCGGGGTGGTACTCGGCCTGGTCGTCGGCAAGACCGTCGGCGTCTTCGGCGGCACCTGGCTCGTCACCCGCTTCACCAAGGCGGAACTGAACAAGGACCTGGCCTGGGCGGATGTCTTCGCCGTGGCCACGCTGGCCGGCATCGGTTTCACCGTCTCACTGCTCATCGGGGAGCTCGCCTTCGCCAACGACGAGGACATGATCAACGAGGTCAAGGCGGCGGTCCTCATCGGTTCCCTGATTGCCGCCGTACTCTCCGGTGTACTGCTCAAACTGCGGGTACGCAGATACAGGGCGCTGTACGCGGAAGAGGAGATCGACGCCGACGAATCAGGGATTCCCGACGTCTACGAGCAGGAAGACCCTGAGTACCACCTGCGGATGGCAGCGATCCACGAGAGGAAGGCTGCCGAGCACCGCCGCCTTGCCGAACAGGCGGGGGCAGCGAGCAGCAAGCCGGACAGTCCGGCATGATCTGACATCGGATGTACGGAAGAGGAGAGGGAGTCAGGGATGAGCGACCCCGGCAACTACGCGGGCAGCACCGACCGTAGTCTCGGACAGCTGTTCGCTTCGGCGACCGCCGAGATGTCCGCGCTGGTGCATGACGAGATCGCCCTGGCCAAGGCCGAGGTACGGCAGGACGTCAAGCGCGGCGTGATCGGCAGCGTGGCGTTCATCGTCACGGGTGTGCTGATCCTGTTCGCGATCCCCGTGCTGAGCTTCGCCGCGGCCTATGGGATCCACAACCTCGGGCTCGGTCTCGCCTGGTCCTTCCTGATCGTGGGTGGCGCGTTCATCCTGCTGGGCATCCTGCTCGCCCTCTTCGGGCTGGCCAAGTTCAAGAAGGTCAAGCCGCCGGAGAAGTCCATCGCTTCGGCCAAGCAGACCGCCGCGGTGCTCCAGGGCGTCAAGCCTCACCCCCGCCCCGTCGTCACCGCGGCGGCCATCGAGCGGGCCCAGGGCAGCACACTCGCGGACAAGGCCATCGAGAACCGCCCTGTCCAGGACAAGGCGGCCGCTGTGGCACGCTCGTCCACATGACCGACCCCGATTTCAGCGCATCCGGTCCCGTGGGGCCGTTGGGACCGGCAGCCCCGTCAGGCGGGCCCGTCCGCCTCGACGGCCCCTGGACCCACCGCGATGTGGCGGCCAACGGCGCGCGCTTCCATATCGCGGAGCTCGGCGACGGACCGCTGGTCCTGCTGCTCCACGGCTTCCCGCAGTTCTGGTGGACCTGGCGCCATCAGATGACCGCCCTGGCCGACGCCGGGTACCGCGCGGTCGCGATGGACCTCCGCGGGGTCGGCGGCAGTGACCGAACGCCCCGGGGCTACGACCCCGCCAACCTGGCGCTGGACGTCACCGGGGTGATCCGCTCGCTCGGTGAGCCCGACGCGGCGCTGGTGGGCCATGACATGGGCGGCTATCTCGCCTGGACCGCCGCGGTGATGCGGCCGAAGCTGGTGCGCCGGCTCGTGGTGTCGTCGATGCCGCATCCGCGCCGCTGGCGTTCCTCGATGCTCTCCGACTTCGCGCAGTCCCGGGCCGGCTCGCACATCTGGGGGTTCCAGCGGCCGTGGGTGCCGGAGCGCCAGCTCGTGGCGGACGACGCGGCGTTGGTCGCCCGGCTGATCCGTGACTGGTCGGGGCCCCGCACCCCGGACTTCCCCGACGACGAGACGGTGGACGTCTACCGGCGCGCGATGTGCATCCCGTCGACGGCGCACTGCTCGATCGAGCCGTACCGCTGGATGGTCCGTTCCCTGGCCCGTCCGGACGGCGTCCAGTTCAACAGGAGGATGAAGCGGCCGGTGCGCGTACCGACGCTGCATCTGCACGGATCGCTCGACCCGGCGATCCGGACCCGGAGTTCCGCCGGCTCCGGCGAGTACGTCGAAGCGCCGTACCGGTGGCGACTTTTCGACGGTCTGGGGCACTTTCCGCACGAGGAGGATCCGGTCGGCTTCTCGACCGAACTCATCAACTGGCTCAAGGATCCCGAGCCCGACCGGTAGCCGACGGGCACAGATGTCCGACGAACAGCCAATTGCCTGCCGCATAAGCCAATTGGCTGACTCGCACGCGATTACCGACCTTGGGTCACGGGCAGACGTCGGGGTATGGGCTGGACGCGCGACTTCAATGACGCAGCACGCAACCGCCGCTCGACCGCTCCTGCTGGTCCGAGCATTCATGAGGGGGGCGGCTCTGCGAGCCGGGTGCACGATGTGAGTGAATTCCATGATCTGCGGCTGGGCATTCCGCGCATCCTCCACCGCCGGGCCCGCTGGGTGTCGGCGAGGCTGCGCCATCCCCGCAGCTGACGCGGGGACCGCCTGACCACCGGACGATCCGTCGACGGACTGCCCCGCCACCCGGGGCCCTGCCGTCGGACGTCTTTCCACCGGACCGCCAACGGCCGGACCGCCCGCCACGGGCGGTCCGGCCGTCCGGGCTCCCGCACCGCACACCGCGTGAGAGGCCCCGCACACCGCGTGCGGGGCACCGGGCCCCGAAGCCCCGGGGCCCGCTCCGTGGAACTCCCTCAGAGCGCGCAGCCCTGGCTGTCGACCTGCTGGGCGGTGGACTTGCCGAGCTCGATGTCCTCGCGGATCTCGTCGGCCGTCAGCGCGTACCCCGTGTCCGGGTCGTCGAGCGACTTGGCGAACACCACTCCGTAGACCTTGCCGTCCGTGGTGAGGAGCGGGCCGCCGGAGTTGCCCTGACGGACGGTCGCGTACAGCGAGTAGACGTCGCGCTGCACGGTGCCCCGGTGGTAGATGTCCGGGCCGTTGGCGTCGATACGGCCCCGGATGCGCGCGGAGCGTACGTCGTAGGCGCCGTTCTCCGGGAAGCCGGCGACGATGGCGCTGTCACCGCTCTCCGCGTCGCTGTCCGTGTCGGTGAAACGCAGCGGCTCGGCGTCGAGGTCCGGGACGTCCAGTACGGCGATGTCCCGCTGCCAGTCGTAGAGGACGACCTTGGCGTCGTACAGCCGGCCCTCGCCGCCGATCTGGACGGTGGGCTCGTCGACGCCGCCGACCACGTGGGCGTTGGTCATCACACGGCGGTCGGAGAAGACGAATCCGGTGCCTTCGAGGACCTTGCCGCAGCCCGGCGCCATGCCGACGACCTTGACGATGGACTTCTTGGCGCGGGCCGCGACGGGACTGCCGACCAGGGCCGGGTCCGGAGGCTCGACCTCGGTGATGGGCTCGTTGGCGAACGGGCTGAAGACCTGCGGGAAGCCGTTCTGGGCGAGGACGGACGAGAAGTCCGTGAACCAGGTGGAGGCCTGATCGGGCATCACCCGGGAGACCCCGAGCAGCACCGACGAGTTACGGACCTCCTTGCCCAGCGTCGGCAGCGATGTGCCCGCCAGCGCGGAGCCGATGAGCCAGGCGACCAGGAGCATGGCCACCACGTTGACCAGGGAGCCGCCCGTGGCGTCCAGTGCGCGCGCGGGCGACCAGGTGATGTGGCGGCGGAGTCTGTTGCCCAGGTGGGTGGTGAAGGCCTGCCCGACCGAGGCGCACACGATCACGATCACGACCGCGACGATGGCGGCGGTGGAGGAGACTTCCGATCCGTCGGTCAGCTGGTCCCAGATGATCGGCAGCAGGTAGACGGCCACGAGACCGCCGCCCAGGAAACCGATCACGGACAGGATGCCGACGACGAAACCCTGGCGGTAGCCGATGACCGCGAACCACACGGCGCCGACGAGCAGCAGGATGTCCAGCACATTCACCGTCTATAGCCTCGCAGATTCGTCACCTGGCCCGTCCGGTTCGACGGGGTCCGGGCCAGGCCCGGAACAGCGCAGCACGGGAGTCAGCCTGTCATGCGCGCCAGTCGAGCGGCACCTGCCTGGTCCTGTCCCAGGGGCGTTCCCATCCGGCGTAGTGCACAATCCTGTCGATCACACCGGCCGTGAATCCCCACACCAGTGCGGATTCGACCAGGAATGCGGGGCCCTGGTGGCCGCTGGGATGGACCGCCGTGGCCCGGTTGGCCGGATCCGTGAGATCCGCCACGGGGGCGGTGAAGACCCTGGCGGTCTCGGCCGGATCGACGACCCCCACCGGGCTGGGCGTCCGCCACCAGCCGAGTACGGGCGTGACGACGAAGCCGCTCACCGGGATGTAGAGCCGGGGCAGCACGCCGAAGAGCTGGACGCCGCTCGGATCGAGGCCGGTCTCCTCCTCGGCCTCTCTCAGCGCGGCCCTGAGTGGCCCCGTGGTGGCGTGGTCGCCGTCCTCGGGGTCGAGGGAGCCTCCCGGGAAGGACGGCTGGCCCGGATGCGAACGCAGGGACCCGGAACGCTCCATCAGGAGCAGCTCGGGGCCGCGCTCGCCCTCGCCGAAGAGGATCAGGACGGCGGACTGGCGCCCGGCGCCGCTCTCCGGCGGCAGGAAGCGGCTGAGCTGCCGGGCCTGGACGGTCTCCGCCGCCCGGGCGACGGGCTCCAGCCAGGAGGGCAGCCCCTCGGCCGAGACCGTGAGCGCGCTGTCGCGGGGCGCGCCCGTCTCCGTGGTGGCCGCGTCGGCCGCGGCCCGTGTGCTCTGTGCGTGCGTCATGGGCACCCCCGTCGTTGCAACGCCTGTCGTCGGCCATTTCGTTCCGCACGGCCCCGCCCGAGTGACCGACGGCCCCACCCGACGGGCCGGGGCCCACCCGACAGACCGGGGCCCCGGCCCGACGGACCGGATGCACCTCCGGACGGACCAGCGCCCCGGCCGGAGGGCCCGGTGCCCCACGGGGCGGGCCAGGGGCGGGCTCCGCTCACCCGGCTCCCAGAGGCGGGGCGGGGCGGCCCGGGTAGTCCGGGGGCGGGCTGAGCCGTTGTCCCGGATAGCCGCCCATCTCGTACTTCAGGAGCTTCCTGGCCTTCTCCGGGTCCGTCTCGCCCTCCCCGTACGCCGGACAGAGCGAGGCGATGGGGCAGGCGCCGCAGGCGGGCTTGCGGGAGTGGCAGATGCGGCGGCCGTGGAAGACCACGCGGTGCGACAGCATCGTCCACTCGCTCTTGGGGAAGATCGCGGCGATCTCCGCCTCGACCTTCTCCGGGTCCTCCTGCTGCGTCCACTTCCAGCGGCGGACGAGGCGGCCGAAGTGGGTGTCCACGGTGATGCCGGGCACTCCGAAGGCGTTGCCGAGGACGACATTGGCCGTCTTGCGCCCCACGCCGGGCAGCTTGACCAGGTCGGCGAGACGCCCCGGGACCTCACCGCCGAAGTCGTCCCTCAGGGCGGCCGACAGGCCCATCAGGGAACGCGCCTTGGCCCGGAAGAAGCCGGTCGGCCGGATGATCTCCTCCAGCTTCTCGGGGACGGCCGCGGCCATGTCCTCGGGCGTCGGGTAGGCGGCGAAGAGGGCGGGGGTGGTCTGGTTGACCCTCAGGTCGGTGGTCTGGGCGGAGAGGACCGTGGCGACCAGCAGTTCGAAGGGATTACGGAAATCCAGCTCGGGGTGGGCGTACGGATAGACCTCGGCGAGCTCGCGGTTGATCCTGCGGGCGCGGCGGACCATCGCGAGATGCGACTCCTGCTTCGCTGGCTTGCCCGTCGCTCTTGCCGGGCGTTGTGCGGCCTTTTTACTACTTCGTACACCCTGTTCGCCCACGGCGGAATTCTTGTCTCCCGACACCCCATCAGCCCCCTTGGCCTGTGCTGTCACCGGCTCGCCGGACACCCGGCCAGCCTAGAGCCAGGGGCTGACATCCGCCCCGGTCACCGCGCATCCACGCCCAATCGGCCCCCTGCCGTAGGGTCCGGCACGCTCGTGCGTCAAACTGGTTTGTGATCGATCGCACTGTTTTACCGTCCGGCATCATGGAAACCACGCTTCCCTGAACAGGCCGACAAGGAGAGAACTCGTGGACGACGTTCTGCGGCGCGCCCCGCTTTTCGCGGCGCTCGATGATGAGCAGGCCGCGGAGCTCCGCGCCTCGATGAGTGAGGTGACCCTCGCACGCGGCGACGCGCTGTTCCACGAGGGCGACCCGGGCGACCGCCTGTACGTGGTCACCGAGGGCAAGGTGAAGCTCCACCGCACCTCCCCCGACGGGCGGGAGAACATGCTGGCCGTCCTCGGCCCCGGCGAGCTGATCGGCGAGCTGTCGCTCTTCGACCCGGGCCCGCGCACCGCCACGGCGACGGCGCTCACCGAGGTCAAGCTCCTCGGCCTCGGCCACGGAGACCTCCAGCCCTGGCTGAACGCCCGCCCCGAGGTGGCCACCGCGCTGCTGCGGGCCGTCGCACGCCGGCTGCGCAAGACCAACGACCAGATGTCCGACCTGGTCTTCTCCGACGTGCCGGGCCGTGTCGCCCGTGCGCTCCTCGACCTGTCGCGCCGCTTCGGCGTGCAGTCGGAGGAGGGCATCCACGTCGTGCACGACCTGACCCAGGAAGAGCTGGCCCAGCTGGTCGGCGCCTCCCGCGAGACGGTCAACAAGGCACTCGCGGACTTCGCGGGCCGCGGCTGGCTGCGCCTCGAGGCGCGCGCCGTGATCCTGCTGGACGTGGAGCGGCTGGCGAAGCGGTCCCGCTGACGCCTCCGCCGCGTACGGGCGCCGCCGCACGGCGGACCGCCCCGGAGGTACGTGTTCACCGAAAAGGCCCCACCGACCGGTGGGGCCTTTCGCGTGCCGCTCCGGATCAGGCCGTGCGCACTCCGAATCAGGTCTCCCGCCGCTCCGGACCAGGCCGTGCGCACTCCGAATCAGCCTCCTGCCGCTCCGGACCAGGCCGTGCCCGCTCCGGGTCAGATCAGGCCGTGCTCGGTCAGGTACTCCAGCTGCGCGCGCACGGACAGCTCCGCCGCGGGCCACAGGGAGCGGTCCACATCCGCGTACACCGCCGCCACGACCTCGGAGGGCGTCCGGTGTCCCGCCTCCACCGCCGTCTCGACCTGCGCCAGACGGTGGGCCCGGTGGGCGAGGTAGAACTCGACGGCGCCCTGCGCGTCCTCCAGCACCGGCCCGTGCCCAGGGAGCACCGTGTGCACCCCGTCGTCGACCGTCAGCGAACGCAGCCTCCGCAGCGTGTCCAGGTAGTCGCCGAGCCGCCCGTCGGGGTGGGCGACGACGGTCGTGCCGCGCCCCAGAATCGTGTCGCCCGTCAGGACCGCACGGTCGGCGGGCAGATGGAAGGAGAGCGAGTCCGCGGTGTGCCCCGGGGTGGGCACGACACGGACTTCGAGGCCTCCGGTGGTGATCACATCGCCCGCGGACAGCCCCTCGTCGCCCAGACGCAGCGCGGCGTCCAGGGCACGCACCTTCGTCCGTGTGAGCCCGGCGAAACGGGCGGCGCCCTCCGCGTGGTCGGGGTGGCCGTGCGTCAGCAACGTGAGGCCGACGCGCCTGCCCGCACGCTCCACGGTGTCGATGACGGCCCCGAGGTGTCCGTCGTCGAGCGGCCCCGGGTCGATCACGACGGCCACCTCGGAGTCCGGCTCCGCGACGATCCAGGTGTTCGTGCCGTCCAGAGTCATCGCCGAGGCGTTGGGAGCCAGGACGTTGACCGTACGGGCGGTGGCGGGCCCGGAGAGGACCCCGCCCCGGGGCTGTCCGGGCAGTGCGGCGGCGTCGCTCATGCCCGGTCCCCCTCCGTGCCGCGGCCGGTGGCGGCGGGGCCGCCCGTCGGCACGTGCTTCGTGAACTCCTCGTGCCCCGGCCAGCTCAGCACCAGCTCGTCACCCTCCATACGGGCCTCTGCCAGCACAGGAGCGAGGTTCTGGGATTCCGCTGCCTCCAGGGCCTCCGCGGCCGTCCCGTACGGCCTCAGCGCCCGCAGGGTCGCCACAGTGGGCGGCATCATGAGCATGTCGCCCTTGTCGTAGCCGTCCGCAGCCTCGCCGGGCCGGATCCAGACGGTCCTGTCGGCCTCGGTGGAGGCGTTGCGGGTGCGCTGGCCCTCCGGGAGCGCGGCCACGAAGAACCAGGTGTCGTACCGGCGCGGCTCGAACGCCGGGGTGATCCAGCGCGCCCAGGCCGCCAGCAGGTCGGAGCGCAGCACCAGGCCCCGGCGGTCCAGGAAGGCGGCGAAGGACAGCTCACGGGCGACGAGTGCCTCGCGGTCGGCCTCCCAGTCCGCTCCCGTGGTGTCGCCCACGACGGTGTCCGGGGTGGGCCCGGCGAGCAGGACGCCCGCCTCCTCGTACGTCTCACGGACCGCCGCGCAGACCAGGGCCTGGGCCTCGGTCACCGTGTCCACGCCGAGGCGTTCGGCCCAGCTCTCCAGGGACGGGCCGGCCCACCCCACGAGGTGGTCGTCGTCGCGCGGGTCGACCCCGCCACCCGGATAGGCGTACGCGCCCCCGGCAAAGGCCATGGAGGTGCGCCGGCGCAGCATGTGGACGGCGGGACCCGCCGTGTCCGGACCCGGAGGATCGTCCCTGAGCAGCATCACCGTGGCCGCTCTCCTGGGGACCACGGCCGTCAGCTCGCCGCTGGCGAGGGCCCTGATCCGGGCGGGCCATTCGGGTGGGTACCACTGACCGTTGGGCATGGCCGGAGGCTATCCGGAAGCGCGCCGATGTTCGAGAGGCTCCCGGCGCCGGTACCTGCCCCGTACACGCGTGAGCCGCCCGGCCCGCCCGCACGAGGCCACCGGGCCGTACGCACGTGATCCCTCCTGCCCCCTTACGCACGTGATCCCGCCCGGTCGCACGACCGGGCGGGATCGGAAGCGCGCGGGATCAGGCGTCGACGAGTTCGACCTGGACCTCGACCTCCACCGGCGCGTCCAGCGGCAGCACCGCGACGCCCACGGCGCTGCGGGCGTGCACGCCCTTGTCGCCGAGGACCGCGCCCAGCAGTTCGCTGGCGCCGTTGATCACGCCGGGCTGCCCGGTGAAGTCGGCGGCCGAGGCGACGAAGCCCACGACCTTCACGACGCGGGCGATCCGGTCCAGGTCACCGGCGACCGACTTCACGGCCGCCAGGGCGTTGAGCGCGCAGGTCCTCGCCAGTTCCTTGGCCTCGTCCGGCGTCACCTCGGCGCCGACCTTGCCGGTCACCGCGAGCTTGCCGTCCACCATCGGGAGCTGCCCGGAGGTGTAGACGTACACCCCGGACCGCACGGCCGGCTGGTAGGAGGCCAGCGGCGGTACGACGTCCGGGAGCGCCAGGCCGAGTTCGGCGAGCTTCGCCTCGACGGCCCCCGCCACTACGGCTTCTCCCGCTTCAGGTAGGCCACGAGCTGCTCGGGGTTGTTCGGGCCGGGAACGACCTGGACCAGCTCCCAGCCGTCCTCGCCCCAGGTGTCCAGAATCTGCTTGGTCGCGTGCACGAGAAGGGGCACGGTCGCGTATTCCCACTTGGTCATGAGCCGACTGTAATGCCTGGCACAGGCGGCCTCGTGCGTAGCCTGCCTGCCGACTGGTTAGGCTCGAAGACGTGAGCAGGTTCCAGGTCGTCAGCGGCAAGGGCGGGACCGGTAAGACCACGGTCGCCGCCGCACTCGCGCTCGCCCTCGCGACCGAGGGCAGGCGCACCCTCCTCGTCGAGGTCGAGGGCAGACAGGGCATCGCCCAGCTCTTCGAGTCGGAGGCCCTCCCCTACGAGGAGCGCAGGATCGCCGTCGCGCCGGGCGGCGGCGAGGTCCACGCCCTGGCGATCGACGCCGAACGGGCGCTCCTGGACTACCTCCAGATGTTCTACAAGCTGGGCAGCGCCGGCCGGGCCCTGAAGAAGCTCGGCGCCATCGACTTCGCCACGACCATCGCGCCGGGCGTCCGGGACGTCCTGCTGACCGGCAAGGCCTGCGAGGCCGTACGCCGCAAGGACAAGCAGGGCAGGTTCGTCTACGACTACGTGATCATGGACGCGCCCCCCACCGGCCGCATCACCCGCTTCCTCAACGTGAACGACGAGGTGGCGGGGCTGGCGCGGATCGGCCCGATACACAATCAGGCGCAGGCCGTCATGCGGGTCCTGAAGTCCCCGGAGACCGCCGTCCACCTGGTGACGCTCCTGGAGGAGATGCCCGTCCAGGAGACGGCCGACGGCATCGCCGAACTGCGGGCCGCCGAACTGCCCGTGGGACGGGTCGTGGTCAACATGGTGCGGCCCCATCTGCTGGACGAGGACGCGCTGCGCACGGCCTCGGGGGGCCGTCGCAAGGAGATCGCGAAGACGCTCACCCGGGCCGGGGTGACCGGTTCCGCGGGACTGGTGCGCCCGCTGGTCGAGCAGGCCGCCGAGCATGCCCAGCGGGTCGGCCTGGAGCGTGAGCAGCGCGCGGTGCTGGCCGGGCTGGGGCTGCCCACGGCCGAGCTCCCGCTGATGGGCGAGGGGGTGAGCCTGTCCGCGCTGTACGAACTGGCGGAGGAGTTCCGCAAGCAGGGTGTGGGCGACGAGACGGCGGACGCCGCGGAGCAGAAGCCCGGGGGCAAGGAGCGACGCGGCTCCGGACGAGGGGTGGGTTCATGACACTGGACACCGAGGCCGCGCCGGGCCCTGAGACGGCGCCGGGGCTGGACACCGACGCGCTCCTGGACGACCCGGAGATCCGTATCGTCGTGTGCTGCGGCTCCGGCGGCGTGGGCAAGACCACCACCGCCGCGGCTCTCGGCGTGCGGGCGGCCGAGCGCGGGCGGAAGGTCGTCGTGCTCACCATCGACCCGGCCCGCCGGCTCGCCCAGTCCATGGGCATCGACCAGCTCGACAACGTCCCCCGCCGGGTCGAGGACATCGCGGGCGACGGCGAGCTCCACGCCATGATGCTCGACATGAAGCGCACCTTCGACGAGACGGTCGAGGCGCACACGGACGCCGAGCGGGCCCGCGCGATCCTGGAGAACCCCTTCTACCAGTCACTGTCGGCCGGCTTCGCGGGCACGCAGGAATACATGGCGATGGAGAAGCTCGGGCAGTTGAGGGCGCGCGACGAGTGGGACCTGATCATCGTCGACACCCCGCCCTCGCGTTCCGCGCTGGACTTCCTGGACGCGCCGAAACGTCTCGGCTCCTTCCTGGACGGGAAGTTCATCCGGCTGCTGATCGCCCCGGCGAAGATCGGCGGCCGGGCCGGGATGAAGTTCCTCAACGTGGGCATGTCGATGATGACCGGCACCCTCGGCAAACTGCTCGGCGGACAGTTCCTGCGCGACGTACAGACCTTCGTCGCGGCGATGGACTCCATGTTCGGCGGATTCCGTACGCGGGCCGACGCGACGTACAAGCTGCTCCAGGCCCCCGGCACGGCGTTCCTCGTGGTGGCGACGCCGGAGCGGGACGCGCTGCGCGAGGCCGCGTACTTCGTGGAGCGCCTGGCCGCGGAGGAGATGCCGCTGGCGGGCCTGGTCCTCAACCGCGTGCACGGCAGCGAGGCCTCACGGCTCTCCGCGGAGCGTGCGCTGACGGCCGCAGAAAATCTTGAAAGCGTCGGCATTGTGGATCAGGCGGCCGGGAAGGCTGGCCTTGGTGACCCGGCGGACGCGGTGGCCGCCACCTCTCCCGAAGCCCCGGAGTCGCCGCTCTCCCCCGAGCACAGCACCGAGCCGCCCCAGCAGGAAACGCAGGACCACGAGCCGCGTGGCCGAAAGCCGTCTGACCCGTCCGAGTCATCCGCGCACCCCGAGCCGTCCACGCACACGGAAGCAGACAGCCACGCCACACCCGCCACCGACGCCGTGACCGTCGAGCAGCTGACCGCCGGTCTGCTGCGGCTGCATGCCGAGCGGATGCAGGTCGTCGCGCGTGAGCAGGACACCCGCGACCGCTTCACCACGCTCCACCCGGAGGTCCCGGTGACAGAGGTGGCCGCGCTGCCCGGTGATGTGCACGACCTCTCGGGCCTCAGGGCCGTCGGGGAACGGCTCGCGACCGGTTCCGCCTCGGCCGGAGCTGCGTAGGACGACCGCGCCAGGCTTCCCTCTCGGGCGGCCCCACCGGGCGTCACACCCCTGGTCTCACCCCACGGCGGCGTACGTCCCGTGCAGCGCGTCGTCATGCAGATCGTCGTCCAGACCCACTGCTGCGGGCAGCATGCCCGTGGACCGCTCGTACTCACTGCGCGCGGTCTCCAGCAGGCGGCGCCAGGACGTGACGGTCGGCCGGCGGCGCAGCAGTGCGCGACGCTCCCGCTCCGTCATTCCGCCCCACACGCCGAACTCGACGCGATTGTCCAGCGCATCGGCCAGGCACTCGGTCCGCACCGGGCATCCGGTGCACACCGCCTTGGCCCTGTTCTGCGCTGCCCCTTGTACGAACAATTCATCCGGATCGGTAGTGCGGCAGGCTGCCTGCGCACTCCAGTCGGTTACCCAGCCCATCCCGGCGCCGTCCTCTCCCGAATCGAGGCTCCCCCACGGCGGAAGCGGCATATTCACCGCTGCCAGTTGAGGACGTTACGGAAGGTGGCGACAGCACAACACCCCCTTCGGGCCCAATCTTGAATGGCCCGAACGGACTATGCGTGCGCGGGAGATCACCCAGGGGAGTGATGAGAGGACATGCGCGACTATCCCGAGAGAATCGGGACAGGATGCCCAAGTCGTAACGGACATTCAACGACACAAGAGGCGAATTCGGGAACGCCTCGACACCTGGCTGAATTCCGTTGAGACCGTGCATGGGGGTTGCTACAAAATCGGACTGCTGTGACAGTTGAGAGCAGCTTAGGCCAAGGCCTATACGCGTGTCCGGCGAATGAGAACGTAGGCTGCCCCCATGCCAAAGAAGCGCTCAGGCGGGGGTCTGACGACGACCCAGCAGGCCGCCAAGTTCCTCGGTGTCGCCGCGCTCTCCGGAGCTGTTCTGGCAGGCATCGCACTGCCGGCCGCCGGCGCGCTGGGGCTCGCGGCCAAGGGGACGGTCGAGGGGTTCGACGAGATCCCCTCCAACCTCAAGACCCCGCCGCTGAGCCAGCGGACCACGATCCTGGACAGCGAGGGCGGCGCGATCGCCACGGTGTACTCGCGTGACCGCACCGTCGTCCCGCTCAAGGACATCTCCCCGTACATGCAGGACGCGATCATCGCGATCGAGGACTCGCGCTTCTACGAGCACGGCGCGGTGGACCTCAAGGGCATCCTGCGCGCGATGAACCGCAACGTGCAGGAGGGCGGCGCCGCGCAGGGCGCCTCCACCCTCACCCAGCAGTACGTGAAGAACGTCTTCGTCGAGGAGGCCGGCGACGACCCCGACAAGGTCGCCGAGGCCACCCAGCAGACGCTGGGCCGCAAGGTCCGTGAGCTGAAGTACGCGATCCAGGTCGAGGAGGAGCTCGGCAAGAAGAAGATCCTGGAGAACTACCTCAACATCACGTTCTTCGGGCAGCAGGCCTACGGCATCGAAGCGGCCTCGCAGCGCTACTTCTCCAAGCACGCCAAGGACCTGAAGGTCGAGGAGGCCGCGATGCTGGCCGGCCTCGTCCAGTCGCCGACCCGCTACGACCCGGTCAACGACGCGGAAGAGGCGACCAAGCGACGCAACACCGTGCTCCAGCGGATGGCGGCCGTCGGCAGCATCTCGCAGGACGAGGCCGGCAAGGCCATCGCGTCGCCCCTCAAGCTGAAGGTCAGCAAGCCGAAGAACGGCTGCATCACGGCCGTCAGCGGCGCGGGGTTCTTCTGCGACTACGTACGCAAGACCATCCTGACCGACCCGGCCTTCGGGAAGACCGACGAGGAGCGTTCCAAGCTCTGGAACCTCGGCGGTCTGACCATCAGGACCACGCTCTCGCCGCGCGCCCAGCAGGCCGCCGACGAGGCCGCGACCTCGAAGGTCTACAAGGACGACAAGGTCGCCGCCTCGGTCGTCCAGGTCGAGCCGGGCACCGGCAAGATCCTCTCGATGGGCCAGTCCCGGCCGTACGGACTGGACCAGAAGAAGCACGAGACGGTGATCAACCTCGCCGTCAGCAACAAGATGGGCGGCAGCACCTACGGCTTCCAGGTCGGCTCGACCTTCAAGCCGATCACCGCCGCCGCCGCCTTGGAGAAGGGCATCAGCCCGGCCCAGAGCTACGCCACCGACTGGAAGATCTCGCTGCCCAAGAGCTCGTTCCGCGACTGTTCGGGCGCCCCCACCGGCAGCGACAACTGGGATCTCCAGAACGAGATGGAGTCCGAGAAGGGCAGCTGGGACATGACCAGCGCGCTCGGCAAGTCCATCAACACCTACTTCGCCAAGCTGGAGCAGAAGACCGGGCTCTGCGAGACCGTCGAGATGGCGAAGAAGGTCGGCTACGAGCGCGGTGACGGCAAGGAGATCGAGGAGAACGCCTCGATCACCCTCGGCGGTGAGGTGAGCACCCCGCTCTCCATGGCCTCCGCGTACGCCACGTTCGCCAACCGGGGCACCTACTGCTCGCCCATCGCCATAGAGTCGATCACCGACGCCAACGGCAAGAAGCTCGGCGTGCCGAAGACCGAGTGCTCCCGCGCGATGAGCGAGTCGACGGCGGACACCATCAGCCAGATGCTCAAGGGCGTCGTCGAGGACGGCACCGGCACCCTGGCCGGTCTCAGCGACCGCGACAACGCGGGCAAGACGGGAACGACGAACGACCGCCTCGACGCCTGGTTCGTCGGCTACACCCCGAACCTCTCCACCGCGGTCTGGGTCGGCGACGACATCGGTGAGAAGACCACCAAGATGTACGACATCAACATCGGTGGCCAGTACTACGACAAGGTCTGCGGTGGCTGTCTGCCCGGTCCCATCTGGAAGACCGCGATGACCGGAGCGCTGAACGCCTCGGAGACCCCGTCCTTCAACCCGATCGCGGTGCCGCGCGCCAAGGAGAAGGAGAAGGACAAGGGGCGCGACGAGGGCCGCGGCGAGGACTCCGGTGACGAGGACGACAGCGACAAGCCCGGCGCCGACCCCATCGGCGGGATCACCCTGCCGCCCGGCATCATCGGCGGTAACGACGGCGGGGCCCGCGGCGGCGGCAACGGTCCCTGACCGCCCCGCGGCGAGTCATGAGATGTGAAGGAGGGGCGCCCCGGCCGGGGCGCCCCTCCTTCGCTTGTGCGGGCCGGTCCCTCAGCCCGCGAGCAGCTTCTTCACCGTGGCGGCCACCCGGCCGCCCTCGGCGAGCCCGGCCACCTTCGGGCTGACGATCTTCATGACGGCGCCCATGGCCCGCGGCCCCTCGGCGCCGGAGGCCTTCGCCTCCTCGACCGCCTGCGCGACGATCGCGTTCAGCTCGTCGTCGGAGAGCTGCTTGGGGAGGTACGCGTCGAGCAGCTCGCCCTCCGCCTTCTCCCGCTCGGCCTGCTCGGTCCGGCCGCCCTGCGCGAAGGCCTCGGCCGCCTCGCGGCGCTTCTTCGCCTCCTTGGCGATCACCTTCTGCACCTCGTCGTCGGAGAGTTCGCGCGACGTCTTGCCGCTGACCTCTTCCTTCGTGATCGCGGTGAGGGTGAGCCGGAGGGTGGACGAGGTGAGCTCGTCACGCGCCTTCATGGCCGTGGTGAGGTCTTCCTTGAGCTTGGACTTGAGCGTGGTCATGCGGCGATTGTGACAGGTACGGAGCACTCGCCGCCCGCCTGTTTTCGTCCGGCCGCCCTCTGTCTGCGACGATGGGCACATGCGCGCACGCTACGGAGTACCCCTGAAAGTCACGGCAGTCGGCGCAGCGGTCGGTGCCGCCGGCCTCGTGTACGCGGCCGGGTTCGAGGCACGCTCGTTCCGCCTCCGCCGGATCGCGATCCCCGTACTCCCGCACGGAGCACGCCCGTTGCGCGTGCTCCAGGTCTCCGACATCCACATGGTGAGCGGCCAGCGCAAGAAGCGCGCCTGGCTCCAGTCGCTCGCGGGCCTGCGGCCGGACTTCGTGGTGAACACCGGCGACAACCTCTCCGACCCCGAAGCGGTGCCGGAACTGCTCGACGCGCTCGGCCCGCTGATGGAGTTCCCCGGGGTCTACGTCTTCGGCTCCAACGACTACTACGGTCCGAAGCTCCGCAACCCCGTGCGCTACCTCCTGGAGAAGGCCCAGGGCAAGCACGGGCTCAACGGGAACGCGCCGGCGGTCGACGTCGTCCACAACCCGTGGGAGCCGATGCGGGACGCGTTCGACCTGGCCGGCTGGCAGAACCTCTCCAACACCCGGGGCCGGATCAAGGCCGACGGGCTGGAGATCGCCTTCACCGGCCTGGACGACCCGCACATCAAGCGGGACCGTTACGCCGAGGTGGCGGGCGGCCCCGAGACGGGCGCGGACCTCTCGATCGGCGTGGTCCACGCCCCTTACCTGCGCTCCCTGGACGCCTTCACGGCGGACGGCTACCCGCTGATCCTGGCGGGCCACACCCACGGCGGCCAGCTGTGCATCCCCTTCTACGGTGCCCTCGTCACCAACTGCGACCTGGACACGGACCGGGTGAAGGGCCTCTCCGGCCACACCGTCGGCGACCAGCGCTCCTACCTCCACGTCTCGGCGGGCTGCGGCACGAACCGCTACACCCCGGTCCGCTTCGCCTGCCCGCCCGAAGCGACGCTGCTGACGCTGACCCCCCGCGACTGAGGCCCCCGCCCGCGCACAAAACCGGATTTCGCCTCCGGGCGCCGGTGGGCTAAAGTAATCGATGTCGCCGGGACAATCGGTGGACATCGGGGTGTAGCGCAGCTTGGCAGCGCGCTTCGTTCGGGACGAAGAGGTCGTGGGTTCAAATCCCGCCACCCCGACAGCTGAAATAGCAGGTCAGAGGGTCCAGTGTGCAAGTGGCACTGGGCCCTCTGGCGTTGCTGCGTGTAGTTCTGCGTGACTACCACTCTCGATCGCCCTGAGCGGGGAACCCACCGACGCCCATCGATCCGCCGAGCGTCAGCGGACGCGTACCCCGACGCCCTGGTCCCGCTCCCGGGAAGCGCGCTCGCCGGCATCCGCCAGCCAGAAGAAGACCGGCGGGAGAAGCAGCTCGATCGCGGCCAGCACCACCTGGAACGGGTGCGGCCACCCGTGCACGGCCAGGGACAGCAGCCGTCCCACGCCACCCAGCAGGAACACCGCGGCGAGCCACCGCACCACGCGCGCCGGAACGGGATCCTGCCGGGCGGCCCACAGCCAGACCAGCCCGTACCCGGCGAAGATCGCGCCGAAGAAACGGCCCAGGCTGTCGAGAGTCGCGCCCGCGTCGGACTCGCCGGGGATCGCGGCATTGCCGCCGATCACATGGAACAGGCCGATCGCCACGCACGCGACGCCCATCACGCGAGCGAATACCCGCAGCGCTCTGCTCATGACTCCCCCTCGCCTTTAGTTGACATGCGTCTAGTAAGGGTCAGCGTAGGCGTCACTAGTAGACACATGTCAAGTAAGCTGCACGTGTGCCGCCCCGCCAACGTCTGTCCCCCGCCGAGCGCCGCGCCCGTCTGCTCGTCGTCGGCGCACGGCTCTTCGCCGCCGCCCCGTACGACGACGTGCTGATGGAGGACGTGGCCAAGGAGGCCGGGGTGTCCCGCGCCCTGCTCTACCAGCACTTCCCCAGCAAGCGCGCGCTCTTCGCGGCCGTGTACCAGAAGGCGGCCGACCGGCTGTTGGCGGCGACCCTGTTCGATCCGGAAGCCACGCTCGTCGAACAGCTGGCCCAGGGCCTGGACGCCCACCTCGACTACTTCATCGCGAACCGCCATGCCGTACTGGCCGCGAACCGGGTGCTCGCGGGGGACCCGGTCATCCAGACGATCATGACGGATGAGCTCGACGCCCTGCGCTCACGCCTGCTCGGCGTGCTCCCGCTCGCCGACGAGCGCCTGCGCGATGCCGCCTCCGCGGCGTTGAAGGCATGGCTGGTGTTCGTGCAGGTGCTGTGCGTGGACTGGCTCACCCGTGAGACCTGCACCCGCACCGAGCTGCGCGACACCTGCATCGGGGCCGCGGTGGGAGCCCTGCGCCCGCTGCTTCCCTCGGACACCGCCGCCGACCGGCCGACCGCCGCCCGGAACCCGGGCTGACACCGGCAGGGGCGAACAGCAGAGGGCGGGTGCCGAATCCAGCACCCGCCCTCTGCCGTCGTCGCTCGGAGCCGTAAGGACATCGTCAGCCGGCTGCGGAGACCGGGCGGCCGGCGTCCGGGCCGGTGGCGCGCTTCAGGGAGGGCAGCCCGGTCAGGGCTATGAAGATCAGGGAGAAGACGCCCGCCGCCGCGAACACCGTGAAGCCCGTGGTCGTCGAGCCGGTGGCGAGGAGCTGGCCGCCGAGCCAGGGGCCGAAGACGGCGCCGAAGCGGCCCATGCCCGAGGTCCAGCCGACGGCCGTGGCGCGGTTGTCGTCGTCGGAGCGGGCGGCGACCGTGGCGTAGATCATCGCCTGCGCGCTGAAGAGGAACAGGCCGGTCAGGAAGACGACGACGTAGGTCAGGGCCAGCGGCATGTGGACGCTGAGCAGGTAGACGCCGACGGCGGTGGCACCGAACCAGATCGCGCCGATGCGCGAGCCGCCGAACCGGTCGGTGAGCCTGCCGCCGATGAGCATGCCGACGATGCCGCCCAGGTTGATGACGATCACGAAGCCGAGCGAGGAACCGAGGTCGTAGCCCGCGGCGCGCATCATCGAGGGCAGCCACTGGGAGACGCCGTAGACCAGCAGGAGACCGCCGAAGGAGGCGAGCCAGAAGAAGAGGGTCTGCACCCACAGGCCGCCGCGGAAGAGGGCGGCGAGCGCGCTCCAGCGTTCGGTGGCGGCCGGGCGCGGCTCGGGGAGGGGGGAGCCGGGCGCCTCGACGCCGTAGCGGGCGGCGAGTGCCGCGGCTTCCTCGGTGCGCCCCTTGGCCTGGAGGAAGGTCAGCGACTCGGGCAGGTACTTCACGGCCAGCGGGACGCCGATGAAGAGCGGGATCACGCAGATCCAGAAGGACACGCGCCAGTCACCGGTCCACAGCGCCACGAAGCCGGCCACGATGCCGCCGGCCTGGTGCGCCGTCATGAGGGAGCCGACGATCAGCGCACCGCGTCCGCGCGGGGCGTACTCGCTGACCAGGGTGATCGCGCTCGGCAGGAGGCCGCCAAGACCGAGGCCCGCCAGGAAGCGGCCGAGGCCGAACACCTCGATGCTGCCGGCCATGGCGCAGATCGCGGAGGCCAGCGAGAAGACGGCGGTGGAGACGACAATCGTCTTCTTTCGGCCGGCCCAGTCGCTGATGGTGCCGGAGGACAGGGCGCCGATCAGCATCCCGAAGGTGGCGTACGAGCCGATGTCGCCCGCCTTGCCCGGGTCGATGCCGAGAGCCTTCTCCTCCAGCATGTGCGGCAGGACCGAGCCGTAGATGAACATGTCGAGGCCGTCGAAGAGGACGACCAGCCAGCACAGACCGACGGCCAGCAGGGCGAGCCGGCTGCTGCGGGCACCGGTTGCGGGGGATGGGGAGGACATCGGGGTTTTCCTCTCGTCCGGGACAGCTCTGTCCCTGAAGGAGCTTCGTCAGGAGTGGGTCGGTGCGGCTCGACGGCGGCGGACCCGAGGGTGCCGATGACGTTAAGGACCCCGGCATTTAACGTCAACGCTTTTGTCAACAATCTAAGAAACAATCTGGCTACGCCCGTTCCGGCCCTGGAACCGGTGGACACAGCGGATTCACAGACTCGGTACGGACGCGTCGGGGCGGGCGGCACCTGATGCGTGTGCCACCCGCCCCTCGTCCGTCGCCCCGGCCGTCGCCGTCGCCTCAGTCCAGCGGCGGAGTGCCGTGCGTGTGGAAGGACTTGATCGTCTGGAGGCCCCAGGCCTGCCCCTTGGCGCGCTCCGCCTCGGTCCAGGTGACCAGCGGCCAGTCGGGAGCGAGTACGAGGCGGGTGAGGGGGTTGCAGAGCTCGACGCGGTTGCCGCCGGGCTCGTAGACGTACAGGAAGAACGTCTGCTGGATGGCGTGCTTGTGCGGGCCCGTCTCGATGAACACGCCGCTGTCGATGGCGAGATCGGCGGCCCGCAGGATGTCCTCGCGGGTGTCGGTGGCGAAGGCTATGTGGTGCAGCCGCCCCGTGGAGCCGGTCCAGTCCGAGGTGTAGACGACGTCGTACGACTTGTTGTTGAACGTCAGCCACTTGGCGCCGATCGTGCCGGTGTCCAGCTGGATCTGTTCCGTGGGCCTGGCGCCGAGCACCTGCTCGTGAAAGTCGGCGTTGGCGGCGACATCGGCGGCGAGGAAGTTGATGTGGTCCAGGCGCCGCACCCCGACACCCCGGTTGGGCTTGGCCTGCGGCTGGTTCTTCAGCGCGGGCCTGAGCTCCGGGGGTGCCTGGTAGTACTCGGTCTCCCAGTACAGGGCGATCTCGTGGCCGTCCGGGTCGGCCGTGAGGTAGAGCTTGCCGATGCCGGGCTCGTCCTCCGCCCAGCGCCCCGCGTGGCCCGCGGCTTCGAGTTCCGCAACCCTGCGCCGGAGGGCCTCCTCGCTGGAGGTGCGGAGCGCGGTGCGGCGCAGGCCGGGCTTCTCGGCGGCGGTCAGCACCAGGCTGTGGTGCTCGTAGTCGTCGAAGGTGCGCAGGTAGACGGAGTCGCCTTCCTGCCCGTTGACGGTCAGGCCGAGGTAGTCGGTGAAGAACCGGACGCTGGCGTCGAGGTCCGGGGTGAGCAGTTCGGCGTGGCCGACATGGGCGATGTCACCGAGAGGGGGAGTCATCTGCGGCTCCTTGGGAGGAGGGTTCGGATCGGGGACTTCCGTGTGGATCAGGCCTTGTCCGGACGGGAGGCTCTCCCGTGTGGATCGGGCCGGATTCCGGACGCGAGGCGCCCTACGGGGCTGTGCGCGCGGACCGGGGGAAGACGGTGCCGTCGAAGATCTTTCGTGCGGTACGCACCACCGCGGTGCGCTCGGCGGTGGGGGTGCCGTCGGCACCGGTCCCCACGGCGGCCTCGATGTCGAGGAAGCCGGTGGGGTGCTCGATGCGCAGCCGGTCGCCGTCCGGAGGGAGCCGGGCGATGCCCTGCGCGACACTGCCCGCGATCCGCAGCCCGGCCGCGACACCGGCGGCGCCGAGTACGCCGATGGAGGTGTGGCAGCGGTGCGGGATGAAGGTGCGGGTCGTCACGGCGCCGTCCTCGGCGGGCGGAGCGAGCAGGCTGAGCTTGGGCACGGTCGTGTCGCGTACGTCGCCGAGGCCCATGAGGGGACCCGCTTCGAGGCGGATCCTCTCGACGCGTTCGCGCAGGGCGGTGTTCTCCTCCAGCTCCCGCGGCGTCTCGTACCCCGTGATGTCCAGGGCCTTCGCCTCGATGAGCACGGTCGGCATTCCGTTGTCGACGCAGGTCACGGGCGTACCGGCGATCACGTCACAGGCGTTTCCCGTGGGCAGCAGGGGGGTCGCGCCCCGGGCGAACTCGATCAGTACCGGCGCGGCGGTCCCGGGGACCCCCGAGATCCGCGCCGTTCCCGTGTAGTCGACGCGCCCGCCCGGGGTGGGGAAGGCCGCGATGGCCAGGCCGTCGGTGTTGACCATGCGGATGCGTACGGAGGTGTGCCCGTCCTCGGCGGCGACCAGACCGCGTTCCACCGCGAAGGGGCCGACGCCGGCCAGGAGGTTGCCGCAGTTCTGACGGTCCGACACCTCCGGTGCGTCGACGGCGACCTGGAGGAAGAGGTAGTCCACGTCGGCGTCCGGATGCTCCGACACGGAGACGACCGCGACCTTGCTGGTGAGCGGGTGCGCGCCGCCCAGACCGTCGATCTGGCGAGGGTCGGGGCTGCCCATGACGCGCAGCAGCAGACCGTCCCGGGCCGCGGGGTCGGCCGGCAGGTCGTCGGCCAGGAAGTAGGCGCCCTTGGAGGTGCCGCCGCGCATCAGGAGACAGCGGACCTCGGACGGCTCCCCGGTCATGCGCCGGTCTCCCCGGCGTACTCCTCGTACGACGCGTAGCGCACGCCCAGATCGGCGAGCTTCCCGCGCAGTTTGTAACGGTCGAGGCCGAGCCGGCCCTCCTGGAACTCGGCGCGCGCCTCGGCCTCCTTGGCCTCCCGGGCCCCGGACGCCTCGGCGGTCTCGCGCACCCGCTCGCGGGGCACGACCACCACTCCGTCGTCGTCGGCGAGGATGATGTCACCGGGGCGCACGCACTGTCCCCCGACCACGACCGGGATGTTGACCGACCCGCCGGTGGCCTTCACGGTTCCCTGCGCACTGACCGCCTTCGCCCAGGCGGCGAAGCCCATCTCCCGTAGCTCCTGGGTGTCGCGGATGCCCGCCTCGATCACGAGACCGCGCACTCCGCGCCGCTGGAGCGCGGTGGCGAACAGCTCGCCGAACATCCCGTCGGTGGAGGGGGACGTGGTGGTGACGACCAGGACGTCCCCCTCGCCGCACTGCTCCACCGCCGCGTGGATCATGAGGTTGTCGCCCGGCCAGCTGAGTACGGTGACCGCGCTGCCCGCGATCCGTACGCCCTGCTGGATGGGCCGCAGTTCGGGGCCGACGAGGCCCTTGCGCCCCATCGCCTCGCTCACGGTGGCCACGCCGTATCCGGCGAGGGCCTCGATGTCGCGCGCGTCCGCCCTCGGCGGGCCGGTGACGATGACGCCGCTCATGCCGGCTCCCCCGCGCTCCGCGCCGTCTCGGTTGTCATGGCTGAACTCTCCTTGCTGGACAGGGCTGACCCACCAGCGCGACGCGTCGTGCGCGCCTGCGTCGACCGGGCGCCGCGCCTCAGGCGCGCAGCGCGTCGATCACGCTCGCGAGGTGGGAGCGGACGGCCGCCTCGGCCGCCTGCGGCTCCCTGGCCCTGATCGTCTCGATCATGGCCAGGTGTTCACTCAGGGACTGCTGGGGGCGTCCGGGCCTCAGCGCGAGCTGGAACCTGTGGCGCACCAGCTGGCCGTTGAGCCGCTCCAGGAGCGATACGGCCGTCTGCTGCCCCGAGAACTCGCGCACCAGGGCGTGCAGTTCATGGTTCAGGTCGGAGTAGAGCACGGGCTCGCCGTCGGCGACGGCCTTGGCCATCGCCTCGCCGACCCCGGTGAGACGGTCCAGCTGCTCGTCGCTGGCCGCGACGGCCGCCTTGGCGGCGCAGAGCCCTTCCAGGGCCATGCGGCACTCGGTGATCGCGACGGCTTCGTCGATGCTCACCAGGCGCACCCGCGATCCGCGGTTACGGATCCGTTCGACCAGCCCTTCCGACTCCAGTTCGATCAGCGCCGCCCTGACGCTGGCCCGTGTCACACCGAACTGCTCGGCGAGCTCGTTCTCCACCAGCCGCTGGGCCGGTGCCATCTCCCCGCGCAGAATCGCCTGCCGCAGTTGTGCCAGAGCCAGCTGTTTCGCCTGCTCACCGCTGGTCGGACCGGCTTGCTTCGGCATCGTTGCCCCCTGAGTGAGTGCCTGTCGAACCTAAATCTAGGCCAACAGAATTGTCAACGATCCTGTTGGCCATATTGCTGTGAGCGTGCCGGCGGGTGCGGGCCGGGTATGCGGAAACGCGTGTGGGCCCGGCCCGCTCTCCCATGAACTGGGGGAACGGACCGGGCCCACACGATGCCGGGTGCCACACGGGCGGCGGCGCGGCATCCTCGGCGCGCCGCCGTCAGGGGGTACGTCAGGCGGCAGCCGCGACAGCGCCCTCGCGGACCTGGCGCAGGACCTCGGTCAGGGAGGCGACGACCTCGTCGTCGTCCGCCGGGTGGGTCTCGGCGAAGCGGGTCAGGGAGCCGGGGATGGAGAGCTTGGCGTCCTCCAGGACCGCTCCACCGGCGATGCCGGCGGCCTTGCGGACCTCGTCCTGGGCCCACACGCCGCCGAACTGGCCGAAGGCCGTGCCGACCGCGGCGACCGGCTTGCCGGTGAGGGCGCCGGCGCCGTACGGGCGGGACAGCCAGTCGATGGCGTTCTTGAGGACGGCCGGCATGGTGCCGTTGTACTCGGGCGAGAACAGCAGGAAGGCGTCGGCACGGCCGGCCGCCTCACGCAGGGCGGCGGCGGCAGCCGGAACGCTGCCCTCGACGTCGATGTCCTCGTTGTAGAAGGGGATCTCGGCCAGGCCCTCGAACAGGTCGACGTCGACACCCTCGGGCGCGTGCTTGACGGCGGCCTCGGCGAGCTGGCGGTTGTGGGAGCCGGCGCGAAGGCTGCCGACGAGGGCGAGGATGCGTACAGACATGGTGAAGCTCCCGGGAGACGGAGACTGCAGAAGTAAGTGGACCGTAGTCCGTTTAAAGTTGTACCACCTAAACGGACCACGGTCCACTTACGGTCTCACGGCGCTACTCTGAAGCCATGACCGCTTCCCCTACCCCGCCGCCCAGGCCGCCCGGCCCCGGTGAGGCGCGGACGAACCTGACGCTCGCCGGCGTCGGCGAACCCGAGCAGCTTCGGGCGGACGCGGCACGCAACCGGACGCTCCTGCTGGACGCCGCCTCCCGCCTCCTCGCCCACTGCGGAGCGGCGGACCTCACGATGGAATCGGTGGCCGCCGCGGCCGGAGTCGGCAAGGGCACGGTCTTCCGGCGCTTCGGGGACCGCACCGGTCTGCTCATCGCGCTCCTCGACCACCGCGAGGCGATGCTCCAGGCCGCATTCCTCTCCGGACCGCGGCCGATGGGTCCCGGTGCCCCCGCCGCGGACCGGCTGCACGCCTTCGGGCCCGCGGTGATGCGCCACGAGCTCGACCACCACGAGCTGATCCTGGCCTCCCGCACCGATCCGATGCGCACCTACGCCGTGCCCGCGTACCGGCTGCGGCTGAGCCATGTCGGCATGCTGCTGCGCGAGGCCGAAGCGGACGGCGAGCGGGAGCTCGTCGCACACACCCTGCTCGGTTCGATCGACGCCACCCTCGTCCACCACCTGACGTGCGGACGCGGGATGCCCATCGAGCGTCTGGAGCAGGGCTGGCACGACCTCCTCACCCGGCACGGGGTGGCACGGGCGCGCTGACGGCTGCCCGGCACGGTGCCACAAGCGCACTGACGCCGCGCCGTGTGCGCACCTGGGTCAGCGGGTCAACGCGTCCGCACCTGGATCAGCGCGTGCGTACCGCTGGTACGCCACGCGCGGCCCGATCCCTCCAGCCGCTCCAGGGTCCGCGGGCCCAGGCCGACGGCCACGTCCGACTTCAGGGTGCGCAGCGCGGCCACGGGGCCCGGGAAGTACGCCGTGAGGGCGTCGAACGCCGTCGTCGCCGGCCAGAGCCGGTCCCCCACCAGACGGCGGTAGTTGAGGTCGCCCTTCAGGATCGTCAGCGTCGCGGCGGCCAGCTCGGACCGCAGGTCGGCGGGCATCCGCTCGTACGGGAACGGCGCGCAGAAGAAGGCATGGGTACGCACCTCGAAGCGGCCCGTGCCCATGGACTCCCAGATCCGCCCGCCGATCCGGCCCGCCTCGCCGGGGGCCTCGCCCAGCCGGCGCAGGCAGTCGACGACATCGGCCGTCATCGCGTCGGAGACGTAGTACGGAGTGGGTTTGACGTACAGCACGATCCGCTCGGCGTGGCCGTGCTCCAGCAGGTGGTCGGCGAGGAGCAGGTCGGGGATCAGCTCGCGGCCCGTGTTGTCCGCGACGACGGCGACGGCGGCCCGCGCCCCGGGCGCCAGGAGCGACCACAGTGCCGCGCTGTCGTCGGCGACCAGCCGGGGATCGGCCTCACCGGGGGACGTCCCGCCCTCCGGCCCGCGGAAGCCGAGATCGGCCCGGTTGCCCCAGAGCGAGGCCAGCAGCAGAGCCGTCGCACGCTCGTGAGCGGGTACGCCGGCGAGGTCGTCCAGGGCGCGGAGTTCCTGTTCCACCGTGGCGCCCCGGAGTTCGGCCCGCTTGAAGGGGGCGAAGGGGTCGACGCCCTGCCACGCCCCCTCGTCGAAGTAGCCGACGGCGCCGAGGAGTCTGCGGTAGAAGTAGCTCTCGGACCAGAGGAACGGGGCGTCGAACCACGGGCGCCCGAAGTGCTCCCGTCCGCCGGCGAGCCAGAGCTCGCGGTCCGGGCTGGCACGGGTGAGCGGTTCGACGACGCCGTGGATGATCTCGTGGAGCAGGGCGTCCAGCGCCTCCTGCTGCCGGGGGCCGTACGGGAATGCCTCACGCACCTGCTTGATCAGCGCGGGGTGGCGCTCGGCCAGGACACCCCGGGCGAAGCTGCCCGGCTCCCGGCCCGTGATCACCGGTGCCCCCGGGTCGCCCGTACGTCCTGCGTCCGCTCGCGTCTCACCCATGCGCACCAGTCTGCCCGGCTCCGGGCCCCGCGCCCCCCGGAGGGCGCCCCGGCGCGACGGATCCCCGGGCACCCGCCTGCCAACGGCCCCGTCCGGAACGGCACATGGGCGGCGCGGTACCTGGTTACGATATGTCTCGGCCCAGACGACTTACCCAGGAAAGGGAATCCGCACCTATGCCGGCCGAGACATTCGAGTTCCAGGTAGAAGCGCGTCAGCTCCTGCAGATGATGATCCATTCGATCTACTCGAACAAGGATGTATTCCTGCGGGAGCTCATTTCCAACT
Organism: Streptomyces sp. NPDC002125; assembly: GCF_053593715.1. Taxonomy (NCBI): domain Bacteria; kingdom Bacillati; phylum Actinomycetota; class Actinomycetes; order Kitasatosporales; family Streptomycetaceae; genus Streptomyces; species Streptomyces sp. NPDC002125. The sequence continues at coordinate 157,245 of NZ_JBSFDD010000013.1, forward strand.
CTTCGGACGCGCTTGACAAGCTGCGACTGGAAACTCTCCGCGACGACCAGCTCCAGGCGGATGCGTCCGACCTCCACATCTCGATCGAGGCCGACCAGGAGAAGCGCACGCTGACCGTGCGCGACAACGGCATCGGAATGAATCACGACGAGGTCGTGCAGCTGATCGGTACGATCGCGAATTCCGGTACGGCGAAGTTCGTCCAGGAATTGAAGGAGGCCAAGGACTCCGCGGCTTCCGAGGAGCTCATCGGACAGTTCGGCGTCGGTTTCTATTCGAGCTTCATGGTCGCCGACGAGGTCACCCTGCTGACCCGCCGCGCGGGCGAGGAGACGGGCACGCGCTGGCAGTCCGGCGGCGAGGGCACGTACACCGTCGAGACCGTCGACGACGCCCCGCAGGGCACATCGGTCACGCTGCGGCTCAAGCCCGAGGACACCGAGGACAAGCTCTTCGACTACACCTCGCCGTGGAAGCTCAGGGAAATCGTCAAGCGCTACTCGGACTTCATCACCTGGCCCATCCGCATGGCGGCGGAATCGGGCGAGGAGGGCGCCGAGCCCGGGACCGAGACGGTCAACTCGATGAAGGCGCTGTGGGCCCGGTCGAAGGACTCGGTGACCGACGAGGAGTACAGCGAGCTCTACAAGCACATCAGCCACGACTGGACCGATCCGCTCGAAACCATCCGCATGCAGGCGGAAGGCACTTTCGAATACCAGGCCCTGCTCTTCCTGCCGTCCCACGCGCCGCAGGATCTCTTCATGCAGGACCACAAGCGCGGGGTCCAGCTCTATGTGAAGCGCGTATTCATCATGGATGACTGCGAAGCGCTCATGCCGACGTATCTGCGCTTCGTGAAGGGTGTCGTCGACGCCCAGGATCTCTCGCTCAACGTGTCGCGCGAGATCCTTCAGCAGGACCGCCAGATCGAGATGATGCGGCGCCGCCTGGTCAAGAAGGTCCTCTCGACGGTGAAGGACATGAGGTCCGCCGACGCCGAGAAGTACGCGACGTTCTGGAAGGAATTCGGCCGGGTACTGAAGGAGGGACTGCTCCAGGACTTCGAGAACCGCGACGCGATCCTGGAGATCTCCTCGTTCGCCTCGACGCAGGACGAGGAGGGGCTGACCACCCTTCGCTCGTACGTGGAGCGGATGAAGGAGGGCCAGGAGCAGATCTACTTCATGACGGGCGAGTCGCGTGCCGCCATGGAGAGCTCGCCCCACATGGAGGCCTTCCGGGCCAAGGGCTTCGAGGTCCTCCTGCTGACCGACCCGGTCGACGAGGTGTGGGTCCAGTCCGTGCCGGAGTTCGACGGCAAGCAGCTGCAGTCGATCGCCAAGGGCGAGGTCGACCTGGACACCGACGAGGAGAAGAAGGAGGTCGAGGCCGAGCGCGAGAAGCAGCAGCAGGACTACGCCGGCCTGCTGACCTGGATGACCGAGCAGCTCGGTGAGCACGTGAAGGAGGTGCGGCTCTCCTCGCGGCTGACCGTCTCGCCGGCCTGCATCGTCTCCGACACGCACGATGTCACGCCGGCGCTGGAGAACATGTACCGCGCGATGGGCCAGGAGGTGCCGCACATCAAGCGCATCCTCGAACTCAACCCCTCGCACGCGCTCATCAGCGGCCTGAAGAAGGCACACGCCGCCGGGAGCGGCGAGCAGAAGGACACCACGGAGCTGGCCGAGACCGCGGAGCTGGTCCACGGGCTGGCCCTTCTCTCCGACGGCGGCGAGCTGAGCGATCCGTCGCGGTTCAGCAGGCTGATGGCGGACCGTCTGGAGCGCACGCTCTAGAGGGACGCGCTTCCGCGTACGACTGCGGCCGCCAGGGCTCCTGGCGGCCGCAGTCGTGTGCTGGGGGGCTGCCGCGCGGCGGGGATTGTGAAGGCGGTGGAACGGCTGCCGATTCGAACAGCCGGCAGCCGCCCGAGGTGGCCCGGAGAAGTCACGCAGGGTGCCGGAGAGCTCCGTAACTTCACCATTTTGAGGGCCCGTTGAAGGTTTATCTACGCGCGGAGCATCGTCTACCGAACGATCCTTCGGGCATATCAGACGACTTTCCCCGGGGCCATTACCGCCGGGTACCAGAAGCTGCTACAAACGTGCTCGCCCCACGAACTCCCCACTCGTCCCCCACATTTCGAAGGGCTGGCAGCCGTGTCAGTACGAACGTTCCGGGCATCCATCTGCACCCTGGCGATCGCCGCCGTGGCCGCCATCGGCCTCGCGCAGCCGGCATCCGCCGCGGGCGCCAACTACGTCGCTCTCGGTGACTCCTACTCCTCCGGAGTAGGCGCCGGCAGCTACACCTCCGAGAGCGGTGACTGCAAGCGCAGCACCAACGCCTACCCGTACCTCTGGAGCAACGCGAACGCCCCGGCGTCGTTCAAGTTCGTCGCCTGTTCGGGCGCGACGACGTCGACCGTGTCCAGCGGCCAGCTGAGCGCGCTCAGTTCATCGACCACGCTCGTGAGCGTCACGGCGGGCGGCAACGACGTCGGCTTCGCGGACGTCATGCAGACCTGCGTCCTGCAGAGCGAGGCCACCTGCGTGAGCCGGGTGAACACGGCGATCTCGCAGATCCAGAGCACGCTGCCGGGCCGCCTCGACTCCCTCTACGCGGGCATCAACTCGCGTGCTCCGCAGGCCGATGTGGTGGTGCTGGGCTACCCGCGCTTCTACAAGCTGGCGGGCACCTGCATCGCCGGGCTCACGGAGACCGAGCGGGGGGCGATCAACAACGCGTCGGACGTGCTGAACGGGGTGCTCGCCAAGCGGGCGGCGAACGCCGGGTTCACCTACTCCAGCGTGGTGGACGAGTTCACCGGTCATGAGCTCTGCTCGGGCGACGCCTGGATCCACAGCGTGTCCATCCCGGTCTCCAACTCGTACCACCCCAAGGCCGTGGGGCAGTCGGGCGGATATCTGCCCGCCTTCCGCTCTGCGGTGTAACGCGCGTAGAGCAGTGCATGAGCCCGCCGCGTCCCGCGCGGCGGGCTCATGGGCGCTCCGGGGCTCCTGCGGGCCCTGGGGCCCCGGCGGGCGCTCCGGGGCTCCTGCGGGGCCTGGGCCCCGGCGGCCCCGGGGGGCTCCCCATCGACCTCGTGGGACTCAGTACCGCTCGGTGAGGTGCTCCCGGCCCGCCGGGGGCTCGTAGGGCTCCGGCCAGAAGTCAGTCACCCCGACAATCCGGCCTCGCTCGTCGAACGTGAAGAAGTGGATGGCGTACAGCTCTTCCGGCCCGACGGTGACCAGGGTCCTGGCTGCGGCCTGCAGGCCCTCCGCGTCGGCGACGATCCGCTCGATCCGGGCCTGCCAGTCCCCCGGATACTCCTGGTTGAACCGTGTGTACCGCTCCTTGCCGAGGATGCGCTCCCGGGTCTGCGGCAGGTCGTACACCACGTCGTCGGCGAGTGTGGCGGCGAAGGCGCCCCAGTCACGGGCGTTGGCGGCGGCCCAGTAGGCCTGCACCGCCGCCCGCAGCTCGGCGGCTCCCCATGGCGTACCGTCCCTGCCGGTCGTCTCCGTCATACCCCGAGTGTGGACGGCGCCACTGACAATCGGCCGGGGCCTCGGCCCGGTCAGCCGCTGACCGGCCGTGATGCCTTGACCGAGTACATCATCGGGATGCGTGGGCGGCCGGCCGGGAAGCGGTAGTACCCGTCCTTGTGCCGCTCCAGCGCCTGGTAGCGCGGGAAGAGCGAGGCGTCGTGCTCGTGCAGGAACTCGATCCGCAGCCCGGCGGCCGCCAGCGCCGAGACCACCTCTCCCACCGGATGCTGCCATTCCACGCTGCGGTTGTGGACGGTCACGGCGTCCAGATCGGCGTAGGTGCCCGGCGACTCCTCCACCCAGGCGTCGCGGCTGAAGTAGTCGTAGGTGACCGTCGAGCCGGTCTCGTCGTCGAGGCAGTCGGTCAGCGGATGGAACTCCGCGAGGTAGAGGAATCCGCCGGGTGCCACCAGCGAGGCCGCGGTCTCCGCCCAACGGCCTATGTCGGGAAGCCAGTTCAGCGCACCGAGCCCGGTGTAGACGATGTCGTACGCGGAGTCCGGCACGGCCTCGGCCGCGTCGTACACATCGGCCGCGACGAACGCCGCCCGCTCCGGCCCCAGCCCCAGCGACCCGGCCAGCCCGCGGGCCGTCTCGACGGCCGGCTCGGAGAAGTCGAGGCCCACGACGTGTGCGGCGCCGTGGCGGGCCCAGGAGAGGGTGTCGACGCCGATGTGGCACTGCAGGTGCAGCAGCGTGCGGCCGGTGACGTCGCCGACCTCGGCGAGCTCGAAATCGCGCAGGGCGTCCTGTCCCGCCAGGAAGGCGTCCAGACCGTAGAAGTCGCCGGCCGCGTGGATGGGCACGCGCTCGTCCCAGCGCGCGCGGTTGGTCTCGTGCCAGTCGTCGGGCGTCGATGCGTACATGCGGGAAAGTTACCCACAGGCTGAGGATCCGTGCGAACAGTTATCCACAGGCCGCCCGGTGATGTGGCCACATCGGGTTGGATGGGGTCATGAGCGACACACAGAACGACGCGTTTGTACCGGACCGGGAGCAGGAACCCCCTCGGTGGGAGCAGCGCTTCCGCGCTGCCAGGGTCTCCCTGCCGGACTGGGCCGAGGACGCTCCGGACCGCGCGCTCTTCGTCTCGAACGCCACCGGCACGTACGAGCTGTACGCGTGGGACCGCGGGACCGGGAAGCAGCGCCAGGTGACGGACCGGCCCAACGGGACGACCGACGGGGTGCTCACCCCGGACGGCGAGGCGGTCTGGTGGTTCTCCGACACCGACGGCGACGAGTTCGGCGTGTGGATGCGGCAGCCGTTCGAAGGCGGTGCGGACGAGCCTGCCACCCCCGGTCTGGATCCCTCCTACCCGGCCGGGCTGGCGATCGGCCGGGACGGCACGGCGGTGGTCGGCCGGTCGACGGACGAGGACGGCACGACCGTCCATCTGGTGCGCGCGGGGGCGGAGCCGGTCGAGATCTACCGGCACCGGGAGTCCGCCGGGGTCGGCGATCTCTCGCACGACGGGACCCTGATCGCCCTGGAGCACACGGAGCACGGAGACGCCATGCACTCCGCGCTGCGGGTGGTGCGCCCCGACGGTTCGACGGTGGCCGAGCTGGACGACACCGAGGGCGGCACGAAGGAGCTGGGCCTCTCGGTGCTGGGCTTCGCCCCGGTGGCCGGAGACACCCGGCTGCTGGTCGGTCACCAGCGGCGCGGCCGATGGGAGCCGATGATCTGGGACCCGGTGGCGGGGACGCAGACGGACCTGCCGGTCGATCTGCCCGGAGACGCGGGCGCCGAGTGGTATCCGGACGGATCCGCGCTGCTCATCCAGCACAGCTTCGAGGCCCGCAGCGAGCTGTGGCGGTACGAGCCGGGTGCGGCGGAGCCGGTCAGGGTCGACACCCCGGCCGGGACGGTGTCGGGAGCCACGGCCCGGCCCGACGGCACGGTGGAGTATCTCTGGTCGTCGGCGGCACTGCCGCCGGCCGTCCGCTCCACGTCCGGCGCGGTCGTCCTCGATCCGCCGGGCGCGAAGGCGCCCGCGTCGGTGCCGGTGCGGGACGCGTGGGTGGAGGGCCCCGGCGGCCGTATCCACGCCCTGGTGCAGACACCGGCCACGGGTGAGGGTCCGTTCCCCACGGTCTTCGAGATACACGGCGGGCCCACCTGGCACGACAGCGACGCCTTCGCCTCGGGTCCCGCCGCGTGGGTGGACCACGGTTTCGCGGTCGTCCGGGTCAACTACCGCGGATCGACGGGCTACGGCCGCGCCTGGACGGACGCGCTCAAGCACCGGGTCGGGCTGATCGAGCTGGAGGACGTCGCGGCGGTCCGGGACTGGGCGGTGGAGTCGGGGCTCGCCGACCCGGACCGGCTCGTGCTGGCCGGTGGTTCGTGGGGCGGCTATCTGACCCTGCTCGGCCTCGGCACGCAGCCGGACGCCTGGGCGCTCGGACTGGCGGCCGTCCCCGTCGCCGACTACGTCACGGCTTACCACGACGAGATGGAGGCGCTGAAGGCCCTGGACCGCACGCTCCTGGGAGGGACCCCGGAGGAGGTGCCCGAGCGCTTCGAGGCCTCCTCCCCCCTGACGTACGTGGACGCCGTGCGCGCCCCGGTCTACATCTCGGCCGGCGTCAACGACCCGCGCTGCCCGATCCGCCAGGTGGAGAACTACGTGGACCGCCTCGCGGCCCGCGGCGCCGTCCACGAGGTCTACCGCTACGACGCGGGTCACGGCTCGCTCGTCGTGGAGGAGCGGATCAAACAGGTCCGTCTGGAGCTGGACTTCGTGCTGCGGCATCTGGGGACGGCAGAGGGCGGTCCGGCCGGGGAGGAGACGGCGCCGGAGGCATAAGGAGCGGATAAATGGTGCACCCCGCTCCTTAGGCCGGGAGCGGGGAACCGTACCGTGGAGGGGTGTACCGGTTCCTGCTGACCCCGCGGTGGTGGGGGATCAACCTCTTCGTCGTGCTGGCCATCCCGTTCTGCGTGTTCATGGGCACCTGGCAGCTCGGCCGCTTCGAGGACCGCGTGCAGACGCACGAGGAGGCCGAGGCGCGCCCCGATCCGGGCACCCGCCCCGCGAAGCCGCTCGACGAGCTGCTGCCCGTGAGCACGGAGACCTCCGGCCGCCCGGCGGTGGCGACCGGGACGTACGCCGATCAGTTCCTGGTCCCCGGGCGCAAGCTGGAGGACCGCAGCGGCTTCTACGTGCTGGACCTGCTGCGTACCGACAGCGGCAAGGCGCTGCCCGTCGTCCGGGGCTGGCTCCCCGGCACCCCGGGGGACGCGGAGGTTCCCCCGGCTCCGGCAGGCGAGGTCACCGTGACCGGAGATCTGCAGGCCTCCGAGAACACCGGCACCACCGGCGTCGACCTCAGCGGCGGGCTCCCCGGCGGCCAGCTCGGCATGATCAGCGCCGCTTCCCTGGTCAACCTCGTCCCGTACGACGTGTACGACGCCTGGGTCACCCTGCCCGGGGCGGAGACGGGAGCCACGGGCGAGGGTGGCATGCAGCCGGTGCCCGCCGCGGCGGCGCAGGGCAGCGGGCTCGACCTGAAGGCCTTCCAGAACCTCGGCTACACCGGCGAGTGGTTCGTCTTCGCCGGCTTCGTGCTCTTCATGTGGTTCCGCCTGATGCGCCGCGAGGCGGAAGCCGCACGCGACGTACAGCTGGGGCTCGCGGCCGACGCGGACTGAGGGCCCGGCACGCAGCACGGGGTGCCGGCAGCAACTCCGTCACCAATGGCGAACAGTGGTGAGCGTGCGAGGGTGATCGACAACCGGCGCAGCGGTTCGTTCTGGTTCCGGTTCGAGAGTGCGCGAAGGGCGTATCAGCCGAGGACCGTCGCCAGGATCAGTTCGTCGAAGATGAGATAGGCCAGCAGCGAGAAGGGAATGGCGGCCAGGAGGGCCAGTACGCGTTCCCTGTGCGTGCGGCCCATGAGCAGCGGCACGAGGACCAGAACGGCGAGGCAGGCCCATGCCTGGGGGGCGTAGTGCAGAACCCAGGCGTAGTGGATGGCCTCCCTGCCGAAAACACCAGCGAGGGCGGCAAGGCCGACGACGCGGTGGCGCGGGCTGATACCTCGCGCCCAGGAGCCCGCCACCCCGAACAGGGGACCGGCGACGAACGCCATACCCAGCCAGACGAGGGGAGCGAGCAGAGAGCCCATGCCGTCGCGCGCGACGTCTGCGTAGCCGTAGTAACCAACGACGAGGCCGGACTCGGCGCACAGCCCCGCGACGGCGGCCGCGGGCAGGCTGACCTGCCGGGCCAGCAGCGCGCCCGCGGCGAAGGCGGCGACGGACCAGATCGCGCCGGAGTTGGCGATCTGGTTCCATGCCCCCGGTAGCCAGCCCTGGGCCAGGTTGGTCAGTATGCCGAGAAGGAGTCCTCCGGCGAATGCTGACGCCGTTGCGCGGGCCCAGGCTCTTCCGCTCGTGACGGGCACCGAGGCGGCGGCAGGGGACGCGTTCATGGTGCTCACTATCCGTGTCGAGGGCTGCAAGGCTCACGCCCCGTGGTCCAGTTATCAGGACGCGCGGGGCCGCAAGTGGGTTGCCTCGACCTGCCCGGCCCCGGCTCCCCCGCCGCCCACGGCCTTCGTGCTGAGTCCGTGTGTTCTCGGCCGGGCCACCGAGCAGCCCGCTTCGGGTAACTGCGCACCGCTTCTCGTACCGGCTACGAGGCGCCCAGCACACCTGTGCGGTAGATCGTCCCGGCGCAGGCGTTGGAGATCGTGGTCTCCGCTGTCGGCGCCCCCGCCTCCGGGGTGTGCGTGACCGCGACGCTGCCGTCCGCCGTGCCGCCGTCGGCGCTGCCGAACTGCGGTGCGGCGTCCGTCGTTCCGGTGTCGGCGCCCGCGCCCTCGCTGCCGCCTCCGCCTCCGTCGCCGTCCGTGGGCGTCGGGCTGGGTGAACCGCCGGTGGTCGGGCAGGTGTCCGACGGCACCCAGGCGAAGCGCACCTCGTACGCCATCGACGGCTTCAGCAGCACGGTCCCCGGTTCGAGCGAGGGATCGGGCAACGCGCTCGCGGGGTCGCCCGCCGTGTGCTGGACCACCGAGATCTTCAGCGGGTCCGCGGCGCCGGCGGCCTGGAAGCCGACCGTTCCGTTACTGGTCACCGAGCAGACGTCGCCGGACGCGTTGGAGATCCTGAAGGTCCCGTAGACCGTGCCGTCCGCACCCACCGCGCCCGTCTCGGCGGAGGCGACCCTCAGCTGGCCGGGGTCGCAGGTCGCGGTGGTCGCCGCCACGGAGTCCTGGGCGTCACCGTCGGCGTCCGCCCCGCCGCCCTCGGCGTCCGGGTCCGCACCCTCCGAGGGAGCCACGGAGCTTCCCTCCGTGCCCTTGCCACCGGTGTTGCCGCCCTGCGCGGGGCCCGACGTCTTGCCGCCGTCGGCCTCGGCGCCCGCGTCTTCGCCGCTGCCGCCCTGCGCCTGCTCGCCGTGGCCCGCGATCGCGGGGTTGGCGGTGGCCGAGCCGTCCGAGCTGGCCACGTGGACGAAGGCGGGGACCGCCGTACCGATCAGCAGCGCGGCTGCCGCCGCGCCCACCACACCCTGGCGCCGTCTGGCCCTCCTGGCGGGCACGGCCCGGTGCAGATGGTCCAGCGTCCCGTCCGAGGGTTCGAGGTCCTCGACCGCACCTCGCAGCATGCGGCGCAGCGCGGCCTCGTCCAGGCCGTCGCCGTCATCACCGCCGGGAAAGCCCCCGCCGGGAAAGCCCCCGCCGGAGTCCCCACCGGAGCCACGCCCCGCGGAGCCGCGGCCCTCGGAGACACCGCCGCCACCGAAGAGTTCGGTCAGCGTGCCACCGGCGCCGGAGCCACTGCCGGAGCCCTCACGGGAGGGGACAGCACCGACCCCACCGCCGGCCCCGCCATCGGCCCCGCCATCGGCGCCGACCTCCGTGGCGCCGGTTCCTGAGGCCGCTTCCGCGCCGTCGAGCGCGTCCTCGCCCTGTTTCCGTTCACCGTCCTGCTCCGGATCGGTGTTCGGCATGTCTTCCGGCCCGTGGTTCACAATTCCGTTTCCAGTCCGGTCATCGTCGTGCCTGTGCTCGGGCCCGCTCATGCCTGCGCCTCCATCACGACGCGCAGTGCCGCGATGCCCCGGGAGCCGTACGCCTTCACCGAACCGAGCGATATGCCCAGCGTCTCGGCGACCTGAGCTTCCGTCATGTCCGAGAAGTAGCGCAGCACCAGCACCTCTCGCTGGCGGCGCTGCAGCCCCTTCATGGCCTTGATCAGCGCGTCCCGCTCCAGCTGGTCGTACGCCCCCTCCTCCGCGCTCGCCATGTCGGGCATCGGCTTGGAGAGCAGCTTCAGCCCGAGAATGCGCCGGCGCAGCGCGGAGCGGGAGAGGTTGACGACCGTCTGGCGGAGATACGCGAGGGTCTTCTCCGGATCACGCACGCGGTTGCGCGCCGAGTGGACCCGGATGAACGCCTCCTGCACCACGTCCTCGCAGGACGCGGTGTCGTCCAGCAGAAGGGCCGCCAGGCCCAGCAGCGAACGGTAGTGGGCGCGATAGGTCTCGGTGAGGTGGTCGACCGTGGTTCCTGCCGCCACGGTCTCCTCAGCGCCCTCGCGCTGCGACGGCAGCCGGGTGGGTCGCGCAGCGGGCATGGGCGCGATCACCGGCATACCGCCGGGCGCGCGGGGCCGCCGGAGCGGACGCACCGAAGCGCCTCGCAACGGGCCCACCACTGTGATGTCGAGAACCTCTGCCACGCCAGTTGGACACGCTGCCCCCCGTCAGGGTTGTACGCGTACGGCACCGCGTTCGATGCTGTGCGACATGCCCTCATTCGTACCTGCTCTTCCCCAAATGCCCCGAAAACACAGCCAGCCACGCAAGAAGTGACGGCATAGACGCGCCGTGCACCGCCGGCGGTTGCAGTGGGCCAGGAGATCATCGTCGGACATGACAACGTCCCAGCTCAAGATGTTCAGACCAGCTGATTGCCCACAGGGCGCACACAGATTCTACAAAGAAGGTTCGATCAGACCCGAGTGAATTCCCCGGCCACGGATTCGGCGATCTGGGCCACGTTGAGAGCCGCGCCTTTTCGGAGATTATCTCCGCAGATGAACATCTCGATGGCGTGCGGATCGTCCATCGAACGCCTCACGCGCCCCACCCAGGTGGGATCGGTGCCCACGACGTCGGACGGGGTGGGGAAGTCACCGGCCGCCGGATTGTCGAAGAGCACCACCCCGGGCGCGGTCGCCAGGATCTCGTGCGCCCGGTCCACGGCCACCTCGCTCTCGAAGCGGGCGTGCACGGACATGGAGTGCGTCGCGACGACGGGTACGTACACGCAGGTCGCCGTCACCTTGAGGTCCGGCAGCCCCAGGACCTTCCGGCACTCCTCGCGGATCGCGAGTTCCTCGGAGGACCAGCCGTCCCCGGCGTCGGTGCCGGCCCAGGGCACCACGTTCAGTGCCACCGGGGCGGCGAACGGGCTCTCGTCCCCGTCGCCCAGCGCCCGCCGCACGTCTCCGGGGCGGGTGCCCAGTTCCGTGCCCGCGACCAGGGCGAGCTGTTCGCGGAGCGCGGCGACGCCGTCCCGGCCCGCGGCACTCACCGCCTGGTAGGAGGAGACGATCAGCTCCCGCAGCCCGAATTCGGCGTGCAGCGCGCCGACCGCGACGATCAGCGAGAGTGTCGTGCAGTTCGGGGACGCGACGATGCCGCGCGGCCTCAGCCGCGCGGCATGCGGGTTGATCTCGGGGACGACCAGGGGAACGTCGTCGTCCAGCCGGAAGGCCGCCGAGTCGTCCACGACCACGGCGCCACGGGCGGCCGCGACGGGACCCCACCGGGCGGACACCTCGTCCGGCACCAGGAACAGGGCCACGTCCACCCCGTCGAAGACGTCCTCGGTGAGCGCGAGGACCTCCGCCTCCTCACCGCGTACGACCAGCTTCGTTCCGGCCGCACGCGAGGAGGCGATCAGTCTGACCTCGCCCCAGACGTCCGCGTGCTGCGAGAGGATCTGGAGCATGACGCCGCCGATCGCCCCGGTCGCCCCGACGACCGCGAGCGAAGGGCGGCGCGCGGTCATCGGCCGGTGCCCCCGTAGACGACTGCCTCGTCGGAGTCGCTGTCGAGACCGAAGGCGGTGTGCACGGCGCGCACGGCCTCGTTGACGTCGTCGACACGGGTGACCACGGAGATGCGGATCTCGGACGTCGAGATGAGCTCGATGTTCACGCCGACGTCGGACAGCGCCTCGAAGAAGCCCGCCGTGACACCGGGGTTGGTCTTCATGCCCGCGCCGACGAGCGAGATCTTCGCGATCTGGTCGTCGTAGCGCAGGGACTCGAAGCCGATGCCGGCGCGGTTCCGCTCCAGGGCGTCGATGGCCTTGCGGCCTTCCGACTTGGGCAGGGTGAAGGTGATGTCCGTCAGCCCGGTCGAGGCGGCGGAGACGTTCTGCACCACCATGTCCATGTTGATCTCGGCGTCCGCGATGGTGCGGAAGATCGCTGCGGCCTCGCCCGGCTTGTCGGGCACGCCGACGACCGTGACCTTGGCCTCGGAGACGTCGTGGGCGACTCCGGAGATGATGGCGTGCTCCACCTGCTGGTCCCCTTGCGGCTCGTTGCTGACCCAGGTTCCGCGGAGTCCGGAGAAGGACGAGCGGACGTGGATCGGGATGTTGTAACGGCGTGCGTACTCGACGCAGCGGTGCAGCAGCACCTTGGAGCCGGACGCCGCCAGCTCCAGCATGTCCTCGAAGGAGATCCAGTCGATCTTCTGGGCCTTCTTCACGACCCGGGGGTCGGCGGTGAAGACACCGTCCACATCGGTGTAGATCTCACAGACCTCGGCGTCCAGCGCCGCGGCCAGCGCGACGGCGGTGGTGTCCGACCCGCCGCGGCCGAGGGTGGTGATGTTCTTGCCCTCCTGGCTCACGCCCTGGAACCCGGCGACGATGGCGATGTTGCCCTCGTCGATCGAGGTCCGGATGCGGCCCGGCGTGACATCGATGATGCGCGCTTTGTTGTGGACCGAGTCGGTGATGACACCGGCCTGGCTGCCCGTGAACGACTGGGCCTCGTGGCCCAGGTTTTTGATCGCCATCGCCAGCAGGGCCATGGAGATCCGCTCTCCGGCGGTCAGCAGCATGTCGAACTCACGCCCGGCAGGCATCGGGGATACCTGCTCGGCGAGATCGATCAACTCGTCCGTCGTGTCGCCCATCGCGGACACCACGACAACCACCTGGTTGCCGTTCTTCTTGGCGTCGACGACTCGCTTGGCAACACGCTTGATGCCTTCGGCATCGGCTACGGAGGAGCCTCCGTACTTCTGCACGACAAGGCCCACGTGCGCTCCTCGCTCAATAATGGTGCGGTCGGCTCAGTTTAACGAGCAGCCCGGAATCGACCCGTCGATACCATATGGTGAGATGTCCCGCCCACCACCCGGTACGGCGTGTCGCTCCGAACCGCTCGTACCGGGCTGCTGCCCCACTCTCTCCCGCCGCACGCCTGTTTGTGTCCCAGGACACAGGGGCAACAGGGGCAACAGCAGCCACAGGAGCGGTCCGCCGGCCATGGGGCCCCGAAGGCGCCACCAGGGCCCCAGGGCCGCGGGAGCGCCCGGACGCGGCTACAGAACCGGCCGCAGGCCCAACGGACCCGCGATCTCCTCCGCCATCACACGGCCCGCCTCCTCCGCCAGGTCCCCGTCACCCGGGTCCTGGTCGGTGTCCAGGCCGTCGAGCTCCTGGAGCGGCTGGTTCAGCCGGATGTGGGCGATCAGGGACTGGAGGGCGCGCAGCGCCGCCGAGGCGGTGGAGCCCCAGTTGGAGAAGTACGAGAACTGCCACCACCACATCGCCTCGGCCGTGCGGTCCGCCTCGTAGTGCGCGAGCCCGTGCCCGAGGTCCGTGACCAGGTCGGCCAGGTCGTCGGAGATGCGGTGCGGCACGGGGGGCTTGCGGGGCTCGTACGGGTCGAAGACCTCGGAGTAGACGTCGATCGGCTCCAGGAGCTCAGCGAAGCGCTCGCGCAGCCCGTCGGCGTCCGGCTCGGGGCCCAGGTCCGGCTCGTAGCGCTCGTCCGGGAGGATGTCCTCGTACGCGCCGAGCCTGCCGCCGGCCAGCAGCAGCTGGGAGACCTGGAGGAGCAGGACCGGGACCGCCTCTTCTGGCTCCTCCGCCTTGGAGACCTCGCCGACCGCGACGATGAACGTCTTGATCTGGTCCGCGATCTGGACGGCGAAGTCGTCCGGGTCCTGCGTGACGGAGTTCAGCGTGGCGTCAGACATCGAGGAGACCTCCCGTGGGCACGGTCGCGAACGGTGGGTAGAACATAGCGCCGCCGACCGTAAAGCCACAGTCAGACGTCCGGTCAGACATCGAGCAGCCGCCTCCCCTCGAAGGCGCGGCCGAGGGTGACCTCGTCCGCGTACTCGAGGTCGCCGCCCACCGGGAGGCCGCTGGCCAGGCGCGTGACCCGCAGGCCCATCGGCTTGACCATCCTGGCGAGGTACGTCGCGGTGGCCTCGCCCTCCAGGTTGGGGTCCGTCGCGAGGATCAGCTCCGTGATGGAGCCGTCCGCGAGCCGGGCCAGCAGCTCCCTGATGCGCAGATCGTCGGGGCCGACGCCCTCGATCGGGCTGATCGCGCCGCCGAGCACGTGGTAGCGGCCCCGGAACTCACGGGTCCGCTCGATCGCGACGACGTCCTTCGGCTCCTCGACCACGCAGATGACCGTGCGGTCGCGGCGGGCGTCCCGGCAGATGCCGCACTGCTCCTGCTGCGCCACGTTGCCGCAGACCTCGCAGAAGCGGACCTTGTCCTTGACCTCGAGGAGGGCGTGGGCCAGACGGCGTACGTCGGTGGGCTCGGCCTGGAGGACGTGGAAGGCGATCCGCTGCGCGCTCTTGGGACCGACGCCGGGCAGCCTGCCCAGCTCGTCGATGAGCTCCTGAACCACGCCTTCGTACAACGGAACGCCTTTCCTTTTTCCTGCTCGTACCGTAGCCGGTACGCCCGGACAGCTACAGGGGTCAGAACGGGAGGCCCGGCATGGCGCCGCCGCCCAGACCCTGGGCCAGCGGGCCGAGCTTCTGCTGCTGGAGCTGCTGCGCGTTCTCGTTCGCCGCCTGGACGGCCGCGACCACGAGATCGGCGAGCGTCTCGGTGTCCTCCGGGTCCACGGCGCTCGGGTCGATGACCAGGGCCCGGAGCTCGCCGGACCCGGTCACGGTCGCCTTCACGAGGCCACCGCCCGCCTGTCCCTCGACCTCGGTCCTGGCCAGCTCCTCCTGGGCCGCGGCAAGATCCTGCTGCATCTTCTGGGCCTGCTGGAGCAGCTGCTGCATGTTGGGCTGGCCACCACCGGGAATCACGGTCACTCCTGGCATTTCGACAACGGATTGTTTCGGTATGCCGAGCCTACGTGCTCGCCGGACGCACCGCCCCACCCGCAGGGGACCAACTCTTTCGGGTGAGTTCTGAAAAGCGCCTGGCGTGCTCCTATACCTGACCAGAGGCCGTGCACACCCGGGAATCCCGCGATTTCGACCCCATGGCCCACCATTCGGCGGTAGGAAGAGCATGCGTAGCCGTACCCATACGCACATCAAAGGTAACGCAGAGTTACACGGGTGGGGCCCCGGTCATATGCCGGAGATCCGTCCCATCCGTGACAGAGAACCGTGCCGATCCCGCGTCGAGACGCGCCGAACGCAGAGTGCAGAGGAGTACCCCGGTGAGTCAGCCGGAGATGCAGCCCGAAGGGCCGCCCCGCAAGGAGTCCGGCGCGGGACCCGGTGCTGACACCGGAACCGAACGGTCCGTTTCGCGCTACGGTTCGGGCCCCCGGGACCTGACCGGCCGCGCCTTCCCCCTCGGCGACTGGGGCGAACCCGCCGAACGGCTCGACGAGCTCTACCGCTGGGTCGAGGCCGGCGCCCTGGAGACCGCCGACTGGTATCTCCGCGACCGCGTGCGCAAGCGGCGCACGGCGAGGCTGCTCCGCTTCGGCACCGCGGCCGGGGTGGTCGCGGGCGCGGCCCTCCCGCTGCTCGACCTGACCGGGGAGCTGCACGGGTCGGCGGGCCTGGGCTATCTCTCGCTGCTGCTGGGCGCCGCCTGCATGGCCTGCGACCGGTACTTCGGGCTGACCTCGGGCTGGATAAGGAATCTCGCGACGGCGCAGGCCGTGCAGCGGCGCCTCCAGGTGCTCCAGTTCGACTGGGCCTCCGAGTGCGTGCGGGAGATGCTCGGCCCGACGGAGGGCACGGCCAGCGAGGCCGCGGAGCGGTGCCTGGGAGTGCTGCGCCGGTTCTCGGAGGACATCACCGAGCTGGTCCGCATGGAGACGGCGGACTGGATGGTGGAGTTCCGCGCCGGGCCCGCGCCCATGGGGATGCAGTCGCTGGTGTCCGGCGGGACGGGCGGCCGCCCCGAGCAGGGTTCCGCTCCCGGCCGGCTCACGGTGCCCTCGCTGACCCGGCCGAACATGCCGCGCCAGCGGCCCCCGGAGCCGCCCCGGTGAACGGGGCGGGCCCAGGGGCCCACAGGTCCGGCCGCCGGCCGCTCGTGAGGGAGCCGGCAACCCCCTCGGGCCCGGAGGGCCGCCGGTCAGCTGAAGATGATCCCGGAGGGGCCGCAGGTCAGCTGAAGATGATCATCGAGCCCTGCGCGAGGCTTCGCGTGGCCGCCGCGTGCAGACCCAGCCAGACGTGCCGCTCCCGGGCGAACGGATTGTCGTCGTACAGAACCGGCGCGGCCGGTTCCTCCAGATCGGTCGGCCCGGCGGGCGGGAGCGGCGCGGCCGGCGGGTTGGCCGGGTCGATGCCGATGGACGGCGCGACGAACTCCAGCTCCCGCAGCAGGCCGTGCGAGGAGCCCAGCGGCCCGCCGCCCTCCAGCAGCTGGTCGTCGGAGAGTGGACGGGGGAAGTCCAGCGGGACGTACGCCCCGGCGTGGTCGTAGTGCCAGACCAGGTGCGACTCCTGCGCGCTCTGCTCGAACATCTCCAGCAACTGCTCGTAGTCCCCGCCCAGTTCGTCGACGGGGGTGACGGCGAGTCCGCTCAGCTGGAGCAGGTAGGCGCGGCGCAGGAAGTGCAGCGCGTCATGTCGAAGCCGGCGACCGGGGCGACGTCCCCGGTGAGGCCCGGCATGTAGGCGTAGACGGGTACGGGCGGCAGTCCCGCCTCGGTCAGCGCCTTGTCGTAGACGGCGATCTCTTCGGCGAACGGATTGTCGGGGCTGTGGCACAGCACATCGACGAGGGGGACCAGCCACAGGTCACAGGCCACGAAGTCTCGCTCTCCAACGGGTTCGTGCGGTGGTCGGGACAGCGTAATGCGACCGGGACCCCGCGCACAGGCCACGGGCACGACGTACGGTCGCCCCCGCGCGCCCGGGAGATGCGGTCAGCCGTGGCCGGACCTACGCCGGGACGTACGGTCGCCCTCCTGGCCAGGACCTGCGGCCGGGGGGTTCGGCCAGGACCTGCGGCCGGGAGGTTCCGCCACGACCTGCGGCCGGGAGGTTCGGCCAGGGGGTTCGGCCAGGACGTGCGGTCAGCCTCCGTGGCCCGGGTGCGGGGGGTTTCCGGCCGCCAGCCGGTCCGCCCAGTTCAGTCCGTGCGCGTAGTAGTCGTCCAGCACCGCGCGCACGGCGGGGCCGTCGGCGGCCGTGATCGCCTCCACCAGCTCCTGGTGGCCGTTCCACAGCCAGTCGCGCACATCGGCGTCCCCGCGCAGGTACGGCACCGCGAAGGCCCAGGCCTGCATCCGCAGCCGTTGCAGGAAGTCGGTGATGTAGACGTTGCCGACGACCGCCCCGAGCTCCCGCCAGAACCGCAGGTCGTAGCCGATGAGGATGTCGAGGTCACCGCCGCGCGCCGCCCGCGCGGCCTCCTCGGCCCTGCGGCGTACGGAGACGAGGGCCGCCTTGTGCGCCCCGAGCAGGACCGGCGCCGATCCGGTCCCGTCGAAGATGCCCCGGAACACCCCGTCTATGACCAGGGCGCGCGCCTCCACCATCGACCGGTAGTCGGCGACGGTGAACTCGCGGACCCGGAAGCCGCGGTGCTGGTCCGATTCGAGCAGCCCCTGCGCGGAGAGGTCGAAGAGCGCTTCCCTGACGGGCGTCGCCGACACCCCGTACTGCTCGGCGATCTGCTTGACGGTGAACTCCACCCGCGGCTGCAGACGCCCCGCGAGGACCTCGTCACGCAGTGCGTCGGCGATCTGCTGCCGCAGCGTGCTGCGGGTCACACCTCCGCTCGCACCCATGACGCCCCTCCCTTGTCGGCTCCGGGTCACCTTAAGCCAGGGGTGTGCCCGGTTCCGGGCACGGGGGAGGGGGCCATGTCCCGTGCGGTCTACACGGTGTGTTCGTCGGCGACCGAGAGGGCCGCGTCGAGGGCGGCGAGCCCTTCCTTCGCCTCCGCCTCCGAGATGTTGCAGGCGGGCACGACATGGGTGCGGTTCATGTTGATGAAGGGCCAGAGACCGTTCCGCTTGCAGGCCGCGCCGAAGGCCGCCATCGGCGCGTTCGCCTCACCGGTCGCGTTGTACGGCACCAGGGGCTCGCGGGTCTCCCGGTCCCGGACGAGCTCCAGCGCCCAGAACGCGCCGAGCCCGCGGACCTCGCCGACGGACGGGTGGCGCTCCGCGAGCTCGCGCAGACCGGGTCCGAGCACGTGCTCCCCGAGGTGTGCGGCGCTCTCTACGATCCGCTCCTCCTCCATGACCTTGATCGTGGCGACGGCGGCGGCACAGGCGAGCGGGTGCCCGGAGTAGGTGAGTCCGCCGGGGTAGGGGCGGGTCTCGAAGGTGGCGGCGATCTCGGCGCTGATGGCGACGCCGCCGAGCGGCACGTAACCGGAGTTGACGCCCTTCGCGAACGTCAGCAGGTCCGGTACGACCTCGTCGTGGTCGGCGGCGAACCACTTCCCGGTGCGCCCGAAGCCGGCCATCACCTCGTCCAGCACGAGGACGATCCCGTACCGGTCGCAGATCTCGCGGACACCCGCGAGATAGCCGGGCGGCGGCGTCATGATGCCCGCCGTGCCGGGGATGGACTCCAGGACGACGGACGCGACGGTCGCCGGGCCCTCGAAGGCGATCGTGTCCTCAAGGTGCTGGAGCGCGCGGGCGCACTCCTCGGCCTCGGTCCGCGCGTAGAACGGGGAGCGGTAGAGGAACGGGGCCCAGAAGCGGACGACACCCGCCGAGCCGCTGTCCGACGCCCAACGGCGGGGGTCGCCGGTGAGGTTGATCGCCGCGGCGGTGGCACCGTGGTACGAACGGTAGGCGGAGAGCACCTTCGGGCGTCCGGTGTGCAGCCGGGCCATGCGGACGGCGTTCTCGACGGCCTCGGCACCGCCGTTGGTGAAGAAGATCTTGTCCAGGTCACCGGGGGTACGTTCGGCGATGAGGCGCGCGGCCTCGGAGCGCGCCTCGACGGCGAAGGCGGGTGCGAACGTGGCCAGCCTGCCCGCCTGTTCCTGGATCGCGGCGACGACCGTGGGGTGCTGGTAGCCGATGTTGGTGAAGACGAGACCGCTGGTGAAGTCCAGGTAGCGGTTGCCGTCGTAGTCCCAGAAGTACGCCCCCGCGGCGCCGGCGACGGCGAGCGGGTCGATCAGGCCCTGGGCGGACCAGGAGTGGAACACGTGCGCGCGGTCGGCCGCTTTCACGGCCGCGCCGGCGGCGGGGTCGGCGTACGGGGCGCGAGAGGCATCGAGGGTCATGCGGCGAGCGTAGGCGGCGGGGCGGTCCGCCTTCCATGACCACTCTGTATGGCGTGGGCCGCTCGGCTCGGCAGGGTGTCGGGTCCGGGCGGGCGGCCCCGCGCGGTGCCGCGCCGACGCCAAGCAATTGACAGCATGCTGCCATCATGACAGTCTTCTGTCATAAGCCTTCCATCGAGGTTCGGCGTTCCGTCACCGGAGGTCACCATGACCAGCACGACCGTTCACCTGGCCGTCTACGACACCTTCGCCGACTGGGAGCCGGGCTTCGCCACGGCGCATCTCACCCAGCACGGCCACACGGTGGTGACCGTCGGCCCCACCACCGAGCCGGTCACCACCATGGGCGGCATCCGCGTCCAGCCCGACCTCGCGCTGGACGAGCTGGACCCCCGCGACAGTGGGCTGCTCCTCCTCACCGGCGCCTCCCTCTGGGACACCGGCGACGACCTCGCCCCCTTCGCCCGCGCCGCGCGGACCTTCCTGGACGCGGGTGTGCCCGTCGCGGCCATCTGCGGGGCGACGGCGGGGCTGGCCCGCGAGGGGCTGCTCGACGACCGGCGCCACACGAGCGCGGTGTCCTTCTACCTCGCGGCCACGGGATACGCGGGCGGCGCGCACTACGTCGAGGCCGACGCGGTGACGGACCCCGGCGGGGCGTCCCGCGGCGCCCTCGTCACGGCGGGACCGACCGAGCCGGTCGCCTTCGCCCGCGAGATCTTCGGACTGCTCGGGGTGTTCGAGCCGAAGAAGCTGGACGCCTGGTACCGCCTCTTCCACGACTCGGACCCGAGCGCCTACGAGGTGCTCCAGGGATGAGCTCCGGCAACCAGGACCACTTCAGCCGTACCGCGATCGGGGTGTTCCGGCTCAACGGCCGCTTCCTGTCCGTCGCCGAGGAGCTGGCCGGCCCCGCCGGGCTCACGGCGGCCCGGTGGCAGGTGCTCGGCGCCGTACTGACCGAGCCGCTCCCGGTGTCGGGAATCGCCCGCGCGATGGGGATCACCCGCCAGAGCGTCCAGCGGATCGCCGATCTGCTGGTGGCCCAGGGGCTCGCCGAGTACGTCGTGAACCCCGCGCACCGGCGGGCCAAACTGCTCCGCCCGACCGGGGAGGGGCGGGCGGCGGTGAGCCGGATCGGCCCCGCCCACGCGGAGTTCGCGGAGCGCCTGGCCGAGGAGCTGGGCGAGGAGGAGTTCGCGCGGACCGTCCGGATGCTGGAGCGGCTGACGGAGGCGATGGACACCGTCACCTCGACGGCCGGGCAGCCGCCGGAAAGCCCCGGGGACCGAGGTGGGCGGCTGCCGGAAAGCCCCGGGGACTGAGGAGGTCAGCCGCGCCGGGCGCCGCTATTCTCGACCACGGTCTTCCATGACCGGACGGGGGAGGAAGCGCACATGGAGAAGCTCAGCTCCGGCGATCCGCAACGCATCGGCACCTATCGGTTGTTGGGGCGTCTCGGCGCGGGCGGGATGGGCCAGGTCTTCCTGGCCCGCTCGGAGCGGGGCCGCACCGTCGCCATCAAGCTGATCCGCCCCGATCTCGCCGAACAGCAGCACTTCCGCGACCGCTTCCGTGCGGAGGTGCAGGCTGCCCGGAAGGTCGGCGGCGCCTGGACCGCGCCGGTGCTCGACGCGGACGTGGACGACAGGGTGCCCTGGGTCGCCACGGGTTACGTCGCCGGGCCCTCGCTGCAGCGCGTCGTGTCGGGGCTCCGGGGCGTGCCCGCGGCCGAATCGGGGGCGTACGGCCCGCTTCCCGAGCGCTCGGTCCGCGCCTTGGGCGCGGGGCTCGCGGGGGCGCTCCAGGACATCCACCGTGCCGGGCTGATCCACCGTGACCTGAAGCCGTCCAACATCCTGCTGACGATCGACGGCCCCCGGGTCATCGACTTCGGCATCGCCCGCGTCCTGGACACCGTCTCCGACGGCGGCCTCACCCGCACGGGGGCGATGGTCGGCTCCCCCGGCTTCATGTCGCCCGAGCAGGTGCGGGGCGAGCGCGTGACGCCCGCCTGCGACGTCTTCTGCCTCGGCTCCGTGCTCGCGTACGCGGCGACCGGCCGGCAGCCCTTCGGCATGGCGGACAGCCAGGTCCACGCGATGCTCTTCCGGATCGCGCAGGAGGACCCGGACCTCACGGGCGTACCGGTGGACCTCGTCGAGCTGATCCAGGACTGCCTGACGAAGGATCCGGCCGCGCGCCCCACCACCGACGCCGTCCTGGAGCGGCTCGGCGACACGGACTCGGCGGAGCCGTGGCTGCCCGGGGCGCTGATCGCCCAGCTGGGGCGGCACGCGGTGGAACTGCTGGACTCCGAGGACCCGGAGGAGGCCGGCCCGCCCGGCGAGGCGCAGCCCTCCGGGGCCGCCGCCGCACAGCCGGCACCCGCGCACCCGACGCCGCAGCCCGCCGCTCCGCACCCGCCGGCCCCGGCGACGCTCCACGGGCCGCCCGTCCAGACCGCCCCGCACGCGCCCGTGGGGCCGCCCGGCGTCGCTCAGGGGCCCATGACGCCCTCCGGACCGCAGGGGACACCGCCGCCGCCCTCGTACGGCTACCCGCAACAGCCCGTCCCTGCCTACGGATACGGCTACGGGCCCAACCCGCCGTACGGCGCTCCGCCTGGCGGCTTCCCCACGGCCGCACCCGCGCCCGTCCCCCCTCCCGAGCGCAACCGGGGTGCGGGCGCCGTCCTGCTGCTGTTCGCCGTCGCGGTGCTCGTGGCGGTGGGGGCGGCCTGGGGCGTCTACGCCCTGATGGTCGGCGGGGACAAGGGCGGAACGGCCGTCGACCGCACGGCGGTTCCCTCCGGCAGCGCCTCCTCCCCCGACGGGACGGACGCCGACGGCACCGGCCAGGACGGGAAGAGCGCGGAGGGCTCGGTCCCCGCCGGCTATCTGGGCACCTGGTCGGGGAACGTCGGCAACGGTGCGGGGGCGTCGACCCGCCAACTCGTCATCCAGCAGGGCGGCACCGGCGACCCCGTCCTGTCCCTCACCGTCGAGGGCCCTCTCGACAACGGCGCCACCTACCACTGCGAGTTCGAGGCAGATCTGGTGACGGCCCCGGCATCCGGCGAGTCCGTCTCCATCGGGCCCTCCCGGGTCACCTCGGGCGAACCGATGTCCTCCTGCACCCCGGGCAGGCCGACCGTCCTCACGCTGCTCTCCGACGACGAACTCCGCCGCGAGACCACGGCCACCGGCGACAGCCTGACGTACACCAGGACCGGCTGAGCGGCTCACGCCGCGAGGTCCACCGCCCGGAACGCGAGCCAGAGGTCGTACCGCGCGCTCGGCGTCTGGAGCAGCGACCGGCCCAGCAGGGCCTCCAGCCGGGTCAGACGCTTGCGCGCACCCGGTACGGAGATGCCCAGTTCGGCCGCCGCCGGGCTGAGCTGGGCCTCGCAGCGCAGCCAGGTCCGCAGCGTCTCCTCGCCCATGGGGCCGGCCTGGGCGAGCTGGCGCAGTTGCTGGACGGCCCAGTCCTGGACCCCGGAGGTGCACAGGACCGCGTCGAGGTCCCCGGGCGCCCCGGGGTCCGGTGCGCCGGTGCGGTGCAGCGCGGGGGTGGCCCTGATGCGCAGGGCCAGGTCGACGGCGGCCTGGTCGGCGACCCGGTTGAGGTCGAGGCCGAGGAGGTCGCCCACGAGCTTGATGCGGGCGGCCAGCGTGTTCCGGTGGATCTTCAGGTGCTGGGTGGCGTGCGAGGCGAAGGCCAGCCAGGACGCGACGGTCGCCGCCAGCTCCTGGCTGCCGGGGTCCTGCGAGCGGCGCGGACGGTAGGCGAGGAGCGGGGCGAGCAGTCCGTCGGCCCAGCGGGCTCCGGCCGCCCCGACGAGCAGCGCGGGTTCCGGGGCGGCGCCGAACCGGGAGTGGCGGCCGGGGACTCCACGGGCGACGGCCAGGGCGTGGAAGGCCTGCTGGTAGGCGGTCGCGGTGTCGGGCAGCCGCACCTCCTCGCTGACGCCCACCACGCAGTCGTCCACGAGCCCGGCGACGGTCCGGTCGAGCGTACGGCCGCCGGGTTCCGCTTCCTCGTCGGCCGGCGTGATCAGGATCAGATGGCGGGCGTAGACGGGGCAGCGGACGATCCAGGTCCGGCCGCCCGAGGCGTCCGCGCAGATCCGGGCCACCTCGTCCCGCTGTCCGCCGGAGCACTCGACGACGCAGACACGCACGGGATCGGGGAGCCTGGGCCGCAGGGCGCCCGCGACCTGGTGGGCTATGGAGAGCTGGCCGGTCATCAGCAGGTGCAGCACGGCCTCGCGGCCCCGGGACTCCGCGAGGTCCACCCGGCGGCGTTTGCGTTCGACGCTCTCCGTGGCCCAGGACAGGGCCAGCGGCATCACCGCGTCGGCCATCAGCGTGGCCAGCCCGCCGGGCAGCGGCTTGGGCGCGACGAGGGCGAGGACCGGGCCCCGGTCGTCGGAGGTCCGGTCGAGGGGGAGCAGCAGAGCGGCGCAGTCGTCGGTGTCCAGGGAGTACGAACCGGTGCGACGGGCCGTCAGTTCCCGTGCGGCACGGGCGGCGAGTGCCGGTGCCTCGTGCCCCGGCCACAGGGCGTTCCCGGCGACGGCCTGGAGCACCGTGCCGTCGCCGTCGAGGATCCCGGCCCACCCCGTCGCACGCTGGGCCAGTCCGCGCAGCAGCTCCGGCGATCCGCCGGTCCGTGCCAGCCGGTACATGAGCAGTACGTCGTCGGCCCGTTCCCGCGCGCGCACGTGTCCCCCCGTCCTCCCGGAAAACCGGAGTGCAGAGTACCGGTACGGCTGTGCGGTTTGATACCCGTCGCGCGTCACACAGTGCGAATTGAATCTCCCCGTCCGCCGCCCCGCCCCCCTAGAGTCCACAGAGTGTTCCGGGACGTCCGGGGGACGTCGGGGGACGTCGAAACGTCCCGGATACGTAGCGGGACGAGGGCGCCGGGGGGCGTCTTCCGGCACGACGGCAGCGGCTCACGGGGGTGGTCGCTGTCGTCGGCCGCCGGTGATTGTCAGTGGTGCCGCCTAGCGTGGATCTCGACCGTGCCGCATTCCGGACGAGAGGCCCCTGCCGTGGAGTTCCGCATCGAGCGAGGCGCACTGACCGACGCCGTGTCCAGGGCGGCCCGGGTGCTGCCGGCCCGTACACCCGTCCCCGTCCTCGGCGGGCTCCTCCTCGACGTGGACGCCGGAGTGCTCCGGGTGTCCGCGCTGGACTTCGAGGCCTCCGCCCGCGTCGAGACCGAGGCGCAGACGGTGCGGGCCGGGAAGGTGCTGGTGATGGGGCGCCGGCTGCTCGACATCTGCAAGGTGCTGCCCGAGGGGCCCGTGGAGTGCGCGGTGGAGGGCTCGCGCTTCACGGTCTCGGGTGACGGCTCCCGCTTCGGTCTCTCGGTCCTGCCGCTCGACGACTACCCCGCCCTGCCGCCGCTGCCGGAGGTCCGAGGGGCGGTGGACGCCGGGGAGTTCGCCTCGGCGGTCGCGCAGGTGGCCCCGGCCGCGGGGCGGGACGACTCCCTGCCGACGCTCACGGGGATACGGCTCGCGCTCGACGGTTCCACAATGACGCTGGCGGCGACCGACCGGTACCGCTTCGCGGTGCGCACCCTGCCGTTCAAGGCGACGGCGGCCGGTGCGGTCCCGGCCGACGTCCTGGTGCCGGCCCGGCGGCTGACCGGGATCGCCCGGTCGCTGGGCAGGTCGGGGCTGGTCGACGTCGCCGTCGACAGCGGTTCGGTCGGCTTCGAGCACGCCGGTACGCGTACGACGGTGCGCCTCCTGGACGGCGGACTGCCGCGCCACGAGAAGCTGTTCGCGATGGCGGACCCCGCCGTCGCCGTGCTGGACCGGGCCGGGCTGGTGGAGGCGGTCGGACGGGTCTCGGTGGTCGCGGACGGCGGAAGCCCGCTACAGATGACGTTCTCCGCCGGGCCGGAGGGTTCCGTGCTGCTCCAGGCCGGATTCGAGGACGACATCGCCTCGCAGCGGCTGCCGGCCGCCCTGGAGGGTGCCGACGAGATGACGGTGGCCTTCAACCCGTCCTATCTCATGGACGCCCTCTCCTCCATCGAGGACACCTCGGTCCGGATGAAGCTGCTGGGGCCGGGGCAGCGCGCGATGATCACCGGCGGGGAGGACAGTGAGGCTCCGAGCCACCAGCATCTGCTGATGTCCGTGAAGCCGGCGCTGCTCTGAGATCCGGGGCGGCCGGTCCGGCAGGTGGCCCGGCTGGGCGCTCCAAGCGGCCCAGGGGTGGTCCGGAGGGCGGTCCGGTGGCGGCCGGGCGGCGGCCGGGCACGGCCGGGTCTCACTCCGGCAGTGTCGCCGTCTCACCGACTGCCGCCAGCAGCCAGATGGGGAACTCCGGATCGGCCTGGCCCACGGCAAGACCCAGCCACCGCGTGGTCCCGGGGACGCGCCAGGCCTGCATGCTGCCCGCCAGGTTGCAGAGCTGGCCCATGGGCTCCGGAGGAGCCTCGTCCCCCTCGTCGCCCTCCAGGTAGGGCCAGAGGTCGACGGTCTCCGGCTCGCCCCACCGCTCGCTCAACGCGGTCGCCAGGACGCTGAACTCGTCCTCGATCTCCTGCTCGGCCGGCTCGACGACCTCGGGCGACCGGTCGTCCCAGAAGTCCTGGCTGGCCCGCAGGATCAGCAGATGATGCCCGGGGCCGCTGCTGTGCGCGCCGCTGTCCTCGCTCTCGTCACCTGCGGGGAAGGGCAGGGCGAGGACGGAGTCGATCAGGGCGAGACGGGCCTCGGTCGTCGCGGGCGGGGTGCTGTCGCTGTCCGTTTCCATGGTGCGTGATCCTGCCAACCACCTGCACCGGGACGCGAATCGGGGCACGAATCGGAGGCGAACCAGCACACGAATCGGGGCGCGCCCGGCGGCTGCCGGGCGCGCCCCTTCCCCGGGGTGGGGCCGGGCTCAGCAGCTCAGGTTCGAGCCGGGCGTGGTGCCGAGGATCTGCACGAACGCCTGGTACTTCGCGATGCGGCTCTGGACCTGGGCGGGGTTACCGCCGTTGCACTCCAGGCTGCCGTTGATGGACCGGATGGTCTCGCCGAAGCCCGCGCCGTTCACGATGGCGTTGTGGGGCGTCATCGTGCCGGGGCCGGACTGGGTGTTCCAGTACCAGAGCCCGGTCTTCCATGCCACGGACGCGTTCTGCTCCACCTGCCAGGGGTTGCCGAGCAGGTCGATGCCGAGCGCGTCACCGGCGGCCTTGTAGTTGAAGTTCCAGCTGAGCTGGATCGGGCCGCGCCCGTAGTAGGCGGCCTGGCCGGCCGGGCAGCCGTAGGACTGGCTGGTGTCGCAGTAGTGCGGGTAGTTGGCGGTGTTCTGCTCCACGATGTGCACCAGGCCGCCGGTCTCGTGGCTGACGTTGGCGAGGAAGGCCGCCGCCTCCTGCTTCTTGACCGTGTCGCTTCCGGTGTTGGCGAAGCCGGGGTAGGCGCTCAGGGCCGCCGTGAGACCGCTGTACGTGTAGAACGAGTTCCGGCTCGGGAACATCTGGTTGAACTGGGCCTCGCTGACCACGAAGCCCGAGGGGTTCGGCTGGCCGGGGTCCGTGCCGCCGCCGCAGGTGCCCTGGTCGGCCCAGACATCGGCCGTGCCGGGCCGCTCGTTCTGGGTCCACCACTTCGCGGACCAGTTGTGCCCGTTGTACGAGGCGGAGCCGCCGCCCCAGTAGACGGCGGAGGCGCTCCAGGCCGGGGCGCAGGCGGCGGCCGAAGCCGTGGAGGCGGGGAGGATGACGAACGTCGCGACGACCGCGCCCAGCGCGGCGATCAGGGCCATGACACGTTTGATCACGCGATCACTCCTTCGGCGCGGCGCCCGCGCCGAGCGCGCGCCGCCATGGGGGGTTGCACCCACTCAAGCGTCGATGGTCTGGACCTGTCAAGGTCTAGACCAGAACCGGCCAGTACCCACGGGCCGCCCCAACTCACCTCGCGCACAGGCTTGTTGAACGAAAGACGAACTTCACCGGAAGGATTCCGGCCAGTCGCCTCCCCCGGGTGTCCAGGCCGTACGGTGACGCCGACCCACCGGCACACCGGAGCCATGAGGGAGCCCCCGGACCATGGAGTGGTTCAGCCCCGAGAACGTCGTCGCCGTCCTCACCGCCGTGCTGGGCGTCCTGACCTCGGCGGGCGTGCTCTGGTACGAGCGCCGGGTGCCACGCCGCAAGCGCATCGGCTACCGCGTCCAGATGGACACCCCGATAGGCAGCGAGGTCAGCCAGGGCCGGGCCAATGTGCGGCTCGGGCTCTTCAGCGAGACCCCGGACATGGCCGACGCCACCCTCGTCCTGCTGCGCATCGAGAACGACGGCTCGCAGTCGATCGCCGACGAGGACTACACGGGCCGCGGCGACCTCCACGGCCTCACCGCCGAGTTCACCGACCGCACCGTCCGCGGGATCGCCGTGACCCACTCACCGGGCGCCGATCACCTGATGGACCACTTCACCTCGGCGGCCGTGCGCCACAACGGCTCCCTCATCCAGCTGCCGCGCGTCCCGCTCAACCGCAACGAGCACTTCAAGCTGCTGGTCCTGCTGACCGGTTCGCACGTGGGCGCCCCGATCAAGGTCACCGGCGGCATCCGGGACGGCGCGGTCGCCCCGAACAAGGCCGCCCGCCCCGACGAGAAGCCGCCGATGTTCGGCCGTGCGGCCAGGATCATCACCGTGGCGCTCACCGTCTGCGTGCTCACGCTGGCCGGCATCATCGTCGTACGGGACGACACCCCGCCCCCGCTGGACTGCGCGACGGGGACCCTGACCGTCACGGGCTCCACCGCGTTCCGCCCGGTCGTGGAGGAGCTCAAGAAGAAGTACGAGAAGGAGTGCGAGGGCTCCACGATCGTCGTGGACACGCACGGCAGCAACGCCGGGGTGCGGGAGCTCGACGCGCGGGGCGCGAAGGCCGGTTCCTCGGGCTCCCCCTCGCTGATCGCCCTGTCGGACGGCCCGAAGCCGGCCGGTCTCGCCAAGCTGCGGGAGAAGCGGGTCGCCGTCTCGCTCTTCTCGCTCGTCGTCAACGACACCGTCCCCGTGCGCGACCTCACCCTCGACCAGATCCGACGGATCTACAGCGGCGAGATCCGCAACTGGAAGCAGATCGGGGGCGGCCCCGACCTGGAGATCCTGCTGGTGAGCCGGGACGCCAACTCCGGCACCCGCGAGGTGTTCCAGCGCCGCGTCCTCGACAGCAACGAGCTCGCCGCGTCCTCGCGCGACTGCACCACCAAGGACGACCGCCGGGCCCCGGTCATCCGCTGCGAACTCGACGGCACGGACCAGGTCCTGCCCAAGGTCGCCGAGCTCCCGGGCGCGATCGGCTACACCGAGCTGCGCACCGGCGCCGTACCGAAGGGCGTGCACCAGCTGTCCATCGACGGCACCACCCCGTCCGTCGAGACGATCGACACCAGCGACTACCCGTACCAGGAGATCGAGTACGCCTACACCTACGGCTCGCCGCCCGCGAACTCCCTGGTGTCCAGCTTCCTGAACTACCTGGACAACTACGGCGAGGAGGTCATGCGGACCAACGGCCACCTGCCCTGCGCGACTCCGGTGGGCATGCGGATCTGCGGGGCGTACTGAGCCGCCCCCTGCCGGAGCGGGAGGCCCCGCAGGCCACCCCTCCCCGCACAGCACGACGGCGGCCGGCCCCTCCGCGAGGAGGGACCGGCCGCCGTCGAGCTGACTTCTAGAGGAAGGAGTTGATCTCGATCGTCTCGGTACGGCCGGGGCCGACACCGATCGCGGAGATCGGGGCGCCGGACATCTCCTCCAGCGCCTTCACGTAACCCTGCGCGTTCTTCGGCAGGTCGGAGAAGGTCTTGGCCTTCGTGATGTCCTCGGACCAGCCCGGCAGCATCTCGTAGATCGGCTTCGCGTGGTGGAAGTCGGTCTGGCTGTACGGGAGCTCCTCGACGCGCTTGCCGTCGATCTCGTACGCCACGCACACCGGGATCTGCTCCCAGCCGGTCAGCACGTCCAGCTTGGTGAGGAAGAAGTCGGTGAGGCCGTTGACCCGGGTCGCGTAGCGCGCGATCGGGGCGTCGAACCAGCCGCAGCGGCGGTCACGGCCGGTGGTGACACCGCGCTCGCCGCCGATCCTGCGCAGCGCCTCGCCGTCCTCGTCGAGAAGTTCGGTCGGGAAGGGGCCGGCACCGACGCGCGTGGTGTAGGCCTTGAGGATGCCGATGACCCGGCTGATCTTCGTCGGGCCCACGCCGGCCCCGGTGCAGGCGCCGCCCGCGGTCGGGTTCGACGAGGTGACGAAGGGGTACGTGCCGTGGTCGACGTCCAGCAACGTGCCCTGGCCGCCCTCGAAGAGGACGACCTTGCCCTCGTCGATGGCGTTGTTCAGGATCAGCGTCGTGTCGGCGACGAACGGCTTGATCTGCTCCGCGTACTGGAGCATGTCCTCGACGACCTTGCCGGCGTCGATCGCGCGCCGGTTGAAGACCTTCGCCAGGAGCTGGTTCTTCTGCTCCAGCGCCGCTTCGACCTTCTGCTCCAGGATCGACTCGTCGTAGAGGTCCTGGACGCGGATGCCCACGCGGTTGATCTTGTCGGCGTATGTCGGGCCGATGCCGCGCCCGGTCGTGCCGATCTTCCGCTTGCCGAGGAAGCGTTCGGTCACCTTGTCGACGGTGACGTTGTACGGAGTGATCAAATGAGCGTTGCCGCTGATCAGGAGCTTGGACGTGTCGACGCCTCGCTCGTTCAGACCGCTCAGCTCGGAGAGCAGGACCGCCGGGTCGATGACGACACCGTTACCGATGACCGGAGTACACCCCGGCGACAGGATTCCGGAGGGGAGGAGATGCAGTGCGTACTTCTGGTCGCCTACGACAACCGTGTGGCCGGCGTTGTTGCCGCCCTGGTAGCGCACCACATAGTCAACGGATCCACCGAGCAGGTCGGTGGCCTTCCCCTTGCCCTCGTCACCCCACTGAGCACCGAGCAGCACAAGTGCGGGCACAGGCGTACACCCCTTCCGGGCGGGGCATGTCCAAGGTCAGGGGGCGTACGTAAAGGTCGTACCTGCCGTACGACGATGTACGGCAAAGCCTGAGCCGTCGAACCGGGTGCCCCGGAATAGACGAAGCCCCTGGCGCAATAGCGCAAGGGGCTCTTGCACCAAGATGCTACCCGAGGAAGGACCGAGGTGTCGGCTGCAGAGCCCCCCGGCGACGGCGACCACCAGCTACTCGTACTCATCGATCCCCTTGCCCGCCGCTACGACGGCGAGTCCGTGCGCATCGCGAAGGACGTGCTGAGCGCCGGTTCTCACGCCAAGATCTGCCTTCCCGACGGCCCCGACGAGTTCGCCAGGGCCCTGTCCCGGCGGGGTGCCAGACGGCCGGTGGTCGTCGGCGACGATCACGCGCTGCTGCGCGCGGTGTCCCAGCTCCACCGGGAGCGCGAGCTCTCCGAAGGCGCGCTCTCCCTGATCCCGGTCGGCGCCGCGCACTCGCTGGAACTGGCGCACGCGCTCGGCGTGCCCCGGGGCGCGGTGGCGGCTGCCCGCACGGCCCTCGACGGGACCGCGCGCCGGCTGGACCTGCTCGTCGACGACAGCGACGGGGTCGTGCTCGGCGATCTGCGCATCCCGGCCGTGAGCAGCCGGACCGACCAGCCCCACACGGTCTGGGACGCCTGCCGCTCCCTGATGGCCGCCCTGGTCCGCCCCGCCCCTCCCTCGCATCCCGGCCC
The DNA here is from genome assembly GCF_053593715.1 of Streptomyces sp. NPDC002125. Taxonomy (NCBI): domain Bacteria; kingdom Bacillati; phylum Actinomycetota; class Actinomycetes; order Kitasatosporales; family Streptomycetaceae; genus Streptomyces; species Streptomyces sp. NPDC002125. The sequence goes on from NZ_JBSFDD010000013.1 coordinate 188,230, forward strand.
CGCCCGCGCCCACCGGTTGCGGGTCGAGGCGGACGGGGTGCTGCTGAACGACCTGGACCGCCCGGTCGAAGGCGTGTCGGTGACCGCCCAGGGCGACGGCGGCCTGGCGGACGTGGTGATCCACACGACCGGGGGCGACACCCTCGTCGCGGAGGCCAAGGCGGTCACGGTCGCGGGCCCGGACTTCCGCTACCGCGCGGACATACATGTGGCGGGACCGGTCAGGACCCGTACGTGGACGGTCCGGGCGGGGGCCTGGGGCCTGGTGCTCCCGGCGGAAACCGGGCATTGACCGGGCGCGAGGACGGGGAGCGGTGGTGCGGTGGGTGTAAACAGCCACCGCCCGTCCGAGGGAACTCGAACCGCCTCCGGGAACCGGCAGCCTCCCCGGGACCTCAGCCGGTGGCCTCGCGGCTCTCGCGCCACCGGGCCAGGACGCCGACCAGCTCGCTCTGCACGAACGCGAAGAACTCCGCCGTCTCCAGGAGCCGCGCGCCCGCCGGGGTGTCCTCGCCGAGGGTGCGCGCGCCGTCCCTCAGCGTGCGCTCCCAGCGGGTCAGCACCTGGTCACGGTTGGCGAAGCTGTCGTACCAGACCTCGTTGTGCAGCCGGTAGCGGTCACGGCGGGAGCCCGGGTCGCGTTCACGGCCGACCATGCTGACCTGGGTGAGGTAGTTGATCGCGCCCGAGACCGCGGCCGGGCTGATCCGAAGCCGCTCGCCCAGCTCCGCCGAGGTCAGTGAGCCGTCGTCGTCCGCGAGAAGCGCCGCGAAGACGCGCGAGGCCATCCGCTGCATCCCGGCCTCCGTCATGTCGGCCGCGAAGCGCTCGACGAACCGCGACACCGCGTCCTCGTCACGTCCGCCGGGGCCGGCAGCGACCGCGCCGGGAGCGCCCACGCCGGAGCCGGCGGCGCCGGTCCCGACGCCGCCGGTGCTGATGTCCTCGGTTCCGCCGGCCATGACCTCCACCGTCTCCCCTGCCCTGTCCATGGCGCCAACTTTATACGGTTCCTTAACTTCACAAGATTGTGAAATCCGCGTACGTTCAAAATCATGACGAAGGCAATCACCGTGGCCGGACTGCACAAGTCGTTCGGGCGGACACACGCGCTGGACGGCCTCGACCTCACCGTCGAGACCGGTGAGGTCCACGGCTTCCTGGGCCCCAACGGCGCCGGGAAGTCGACCACCATCCGCGTTCTGCTGGGGCTGCTGCGCGCCGATTCGGGAGCGGCGCGGCTCCTCGGCAAGGACCCCTGGCACGACGCGGTCGAGCTGCACCGCCGCCTGGCCTATGTGCCCGGCGACGTGGAGCTCTGGCCGGGGCTCACGGGCGGCGAGGCCATCGATCTGCTCGCGCGGCTGCGCGGCGGGGCCGACAAGCGGCGGCGCGACGAGCTGATCGAGCGTTTCGGCCTCGATCCGACGAAGAAGGGCCGGGCCTACTCCAAGGGCAACCGCCAGAAGGTGGCCATCGTCGCGGCCCTGGCCTCGGACGCGGAGCTGCTGCTCCTGGACGAGCCGACCGCCGGACTCGACCCCCTCATGGAGGTGGTCTTCCAGGACGTGATCCTCCAGGCCAAGGCCGCGGGCAGGACCGTGCTGCTCTCCAGCCACGTCCTGGCCCAGGTCGAGAAGCTCGCCGACCGGGTCAGCATCATCCGTCTCGGCAGGACCGTGCAGTCCGGGTCGCTGAGCGAGATGCGGCATCTGACGCGTACGACGATCGAGGCGGAGACCGACCGGCCCGCCGAAGGGCTCGACCGGCTGCCCGGCGTGCACTCCGTGGAGAGGGTGGACGAAGGGGCCGGGGGCCGGGTGCGGTTCACCGTGGACGGCGGCCATCTCGACGGCGCCGTGAGCAGGCTCGCCTCCTTCGGCGTACGCAGCCTGATCAGCCACCCGCCGACCCTGGAGGAGCTGATGCTGCGCCACTACGGCGACGAGCTCGCCGCCAACGGCCGTGACGGCCGGGGCGCCCCCGCGGGCCAGGACACCGCCGAGGCGCACCGGAGCGCGCGATGAGCGCCGCCACCGCCACCAGGACACCGACGGCGGCCCGGCCCCTCGCGGGCCCCGGGGCGCTGACGGGAACCCGCACCCTGCTCCGGTTCGACCTGCGCAGGGACCGTGTCCGGCTCCCCGTGTGGATCCTCGCCCTGTCCCTGGGCACGCTCTCCACCGCGGACAAGTTCACGACGCTGTACGCCGATGCGGAGGCCCGCGCCTCCGTCATGAAGACCATGGGCGGACCTGCCGGACTCGCCATGTCCGGGCCCCGGCACTATCTGGACGACTACACCTTCGGCGCGATGCTGGGCCATCAGATGCTCGGGTTCACGGCCGTCCTGACGGGCCTCATGAGCGTCCTGGTCATCACCCGCCACACGCGCGACGAGGAGGAGACCAACCGCGCCGAGCTGGTCCGCTCCACCGTCGTGGGCCGTCACGCGCACCTGGCCGCCGCGCTCTGGACCGCGGTGATCGCCAACCTCACCCTGGCCGCGCTGCTCGCCGTCACCCTCGGGGCCATGGGCCTGGGACCCGGAGGCGCCACGGGCCCGCTGCTCTACGGCCTCGCCCACGCGGCCGTCGGCATCGTCTTCGCCTCCGTCGCCGCCATCACCACGCAGATCACCGCCCACACCCGGGGCGCGTCCGGCATGGCGCTGGCCGTGATCGGCCTCGCCTACGCCCTGCGGGCCGCCGGTGACGCGGGCGGCGACGCCGCGCTCTCCTGGCTCTCCCCGATCGGCTGGGTCCAGCGCACCTACCCGTACGTGGACGGCAACGCGTGGCCGCTGCTGCTCTGCCTGGTGTTCGCCGCCCTCTGCGCCGGTACGGGCTTCGTCCTGTCGACCCGGCGTGACGTGGGCGCGGGGCTCCGCGCCACCCGGCCGGGCCGCCCCGAGGCCTCCGGCGCGCTGCTCGGGCCGCTGGGGTTCGCGCTGCGGCTGCACCGCTCCATGCTGGCCGGATTCGGTGCCGGACTGTTCCTGATGGGAGCGATGTACGGGTCGGTCCTCGGCGAGGCCGACGACATGCTGAAGGACATCGACCAGGTCCAGGAGGCGCTCCGCAGGATCGGCGGCGCGACCATGGCCGAGTCGTTCGCCTCGATGATCATGGTGATCCTGGCCGTCGTCGCCTCCGTGTACGTCGTGATGGCAGCTCTGCGGCCCCGCGCCGAGGAGAACGCGGGCCGCGCCGAACCCGTCCTGGCCACCGGCCTGTCCCGCGCCCGCTGGGCGGGCAGCCATCTCGCGGTCGCACTCGCCGGCGGTACGGCGATGCTGCTGGCGGCCGGACTCGGCATCGGGCTCGCGGGGGCGGCCTCGGCCGGCGACCCAGGGCTCGCGCTCTCCCTGACGGGCGCGGCGCTCGCCTACGCGCCGGCGCTCTGGGTCACCACCGGGGCCACCGCGGTCCTGTTCGGCTGGCTGCCCCGGGCGGCGCAGGCGGCCTGGGCGGTCCCGGTGTACGCGTTCGTGACCGGCTATCTGGGCCAGCTGCTGCGGTTCCCGGACTGGATGAACGGCCTGTCCCCCTTCGGCCATGTCCCGCAGCTGCCCGCGGCGCCCATGGAGTGGACGCCCCTGGTGGTCCTCACCCTGGTCGCCGCCGCCCTGCTGTGGCTCGGCCTGGAGGGCTTCCGGCGCCGGGACCTCCTGACGAAGTAGGGAACTGGCCAGGGGGTTCGTACGTCCTGATGGTCATGGAGCAACGTGACGCGGCAGGGTACGGCGGATGTGCGGCGGCGGCGCTCGGGGCGGCCACCGCCCTGTACGTCTGGGGCGCGTCGACCCGCACCGGTCTGCACATGGGCACCGGCCTGGAGGGGAACGGCCGGGACCTCTCCGTCCTCTGGACGGAGTTGCCCCTCGTCCTGCTCGCCGGAGCCCTGATCCCCCCGCTCACCTGGCTGCTGACCCTGCGTCTGCTGCGCGGGCACGGCGCCCTGCGGGCCCGTGCCCTCGTCGCCGCCGTGTGCACGACGGCCGTACTGGCCGGGTCCGCGTGGGCCCTGCACTCCTGGGCCAACCCGTACGACCCGGACCGCGTACGGCTGTCGGGCGTCCTCGTCTCAGATCTCGACCAGTAGCTCCCGCAGCCCCCGGATCACATATCCCGGATTCCACTCCGGCTCCGCCACCAGCCTCATCCCGGGTGCCCTGCGCAGCAGTTCGCCGAACGAGGCACCGAGTTCGAGACGGGCGAGCGGCGCGCCCAGGCAGTAGTGGATACCCGCGCCGAACGAGATGTGCGGGTTGTCCTGCCGGGTCAGGTCCAGCGTCTCCGCGTCGGCGAAGCGCTCCGGGTCCCGGTTGGCCGACGCGAAGAGCAGGGCGACCTGCGCGCCGCGCGGGATGACGGTGCCGTCGATCTCGATGTCGTCCAGGACCCATCGCGCGAACATGGGCACCGGGGTGTCGTAGCGCAGGAGTTCCTCGACGGCCGTCGGCAGCATCCCGTGGTCGGCGCGCAGCGAGGCCAGCTGCTCGGGGTGCCTGAAGAGCATCCACCAGCCGTTGACGGTGGCGTTGACCGTCGCCTCGTGGCCCGCGTTGAGCAGCAGTACACAGGTGGAGATGATCTCCTGCTCGGTCAGCCGGTCCTCGTCGTCATGGGCGGCGATGAGCCCGGAGATCAGGTCGGTGCCCGGGTCCGCGCGGCGCGCGGTGATCAGTTCCCGCAGATACGCGGAGAACTCGACCGACGCCTGTACGGCGGCCCGCGCGGTCTCCTCCGGCGGGTTCAGCTCGAACATCCCGCAGATCGCCGCCGACCAGGGCCGCAGCAGCCCCCGGTCGGCTTCCGGCACACCGAGCATCTCGCCGATGACGGCCACCGGCAGCGGCTCGGCGACCGCGCTCAGCAGGTCACCTCCGCCCGCGCCGACGAAGTCGTCGACGAGGCCGGCGGCCAGCCGCTCCACGGTCGGGGCGAGCGCCTCGACCCTGCGGGGTGTGAACGCCTTGGCCACGAGCCGCCGGATACGGGTGTGGTCGGGGGCCTCCAGATCGAGGATGCCGTTCCCGTTGAGCGTGTGGAACGGCTCGTGGGCCTCGGGCGGGGCCGCCACCCCGAACTCGTCGTGGCTGAAGCGGTGCAGATACGTCCGCCCCAGCCGCCGGTCCCGCAGCAGCCCGGACACGTCGGAGTAGTGCGGGACGAGCCACTGCCGCGTCGGCTCGAACCAGTGCGCCCGGCCGGTGGCGCGCAGCGCGGCGTAGGCGGGGTACGGGTCGGCCACGAACGCCGGGGACCAGGGGTCGAAGGACACGTGCATGTGCCGACGCTACCCGGGCGTGACCAGCCGTGCCTCGTAGGCGAACACGGCCGCCTGAGTGCGGTCCCGCAGCCCCAGCTTCACCAGGACGCGGCTGACGTGCGTCTTGATCGTCGACTCGGCGACCACGAGGTGCGAGGCGATCTCCAGGTTCGAGAGCCCCTGGGCGATCAGCACCAGCACCTCCGTCTCCCGCTCCGTGAGGTCGCCGATCCGTGCCATGGCGGGCGGCCGGGGCGCCTCGGCGATCTTCGAGAACTCGGTGATCAGCCGTTTCGTGACGGTCGGGGCGAGCAGCGCCTCGCCGGAGGCCACCACCCGCACGCCGTCGGCGAGCTGCCGGGCGGAGGCGTCCTTCAGCAGGAAGCCGGAGGCACCGGCCCGCAGCGCCTGGTACACGTACTCGTCGAGATCGAACGTGGTCAGGACCAGCACCTTGGCGTCGGCGTCGGCGGCGACGATCTCGCGGGTGGCCTCGATGCCGTTGAGCTCCGGCATCCGGATGTCCATCAGCACCACGTCGGGCCGCAGCGCGGCGACCTGTGACACGGCCTGGCGCCCGTCGACGGCCTCGCCGACGACCTCGATGCCGGGCATCGCGTTGAGCAGGACGGAGAAGCCCTCGCGGACCATCATCTGGTCGTCGACGATCAGTACCCGGATGGGCGGCTCGCTCATGCGCCCCCACCGTCCTCGGCGCGCTCACGGTCGGCCGGTACGGGAATGAACACGGCGACCTCGTATCCGCCGTCCTCGGTCCCGCCCGCGGTCATCTCCCCGTTCAGCATCGCGATCCGCTCCCGCATCCCCGTGATCCCGTGGCCGGCCCCCGGCGACGGCTTGACCAGCCCCCGCGCCGGGCCGTTGACGACACGTACGCCCAGCCCGCCGAGCACATAGCCGATCTCCACCCGCGCCGAGGCTCCCGGCGCGTGCCTGAGCGTGTTGCTCAGCGCCTCCTGGACGATCCGGTACGCCGACAGCTCGACGCCCTGCGGAAGCTCCCGCACCGCACCGGTGACCGTCTTCTCCGTCTCCAGTCCGGTCTCCCGGACGTTGTCCAGCAGCCGGTCGAGCTCGGCGAGGGTGGGCTGCGGGGCGTCCGGCGCCTCGTAGTCCTCCGCCCGTACGACGCCGAGCACACGGCGCAGCTCGGTGAGGGCGGCCACGGCATTCTCCCGGATCGTGGCGAACGCCTGCTCCAACTCGGGCGGCGGATTCTCCACCCGGTACGGGGCGGCCTCGGCCTGGATGGCGACGACGGACATGTGGTGCGCGACGACGTCGTGCAGCTCCCGGGCGATGGTGGTGCGCTCCTCCAGGAGCGTGCGCCGGTCCCGTTCGACGGCGGTGACGGTGCGCTGCACGGTCACCTCCCGCTCTGCCTCCCGGCGCACCTGCACCATGGCGACGACGAGCAGGGCGAACGCCGAGGTGACGGCCATGGGCGCGGTGTTGGAGAAGCCGGGGCCGATGTTGCCGAGGAGGCTCCCGACGACGAGGGTGCCCAGCCACATCCAGGCGGCGGTACGCGGCCGGGTCCTCGCCGCGACGACGACCAGCACCCCCAGGTGGCAGATGAAGGCGCTCACCTGCCAGGGCCAGTCGCCACTGCCCACCACGGCCACCACCGGGGTCGACACGAGCGAGACCCAGAACGCGAGGACGGGGCGGATCAGTGTCATCAGCAGCGTGGCGACCGGCAGGAACGCGGTGATGAGGGTGGCGATGCCGAACGGCGAGTAGTCGTTCGCCGTGAAGACACCGTCCAGCAGCGCGATCAGCGCGACCGCGCCGACCACCGCGTGCGGGAACCAGACGGCCCGGGCCCTCACGGCCCTCGGCAGCCGGCGGATCACCGGTCCGTCCGTGCCGAGCGGGCCGAGCGGGCGGTAGGCGAACACGTCGTGGAGGAGGTCCTGCCGCAGGCCGCCTATCGCCCCTGCGGCCAGCCGGAATTCCGGGCTTCTGGTCTTGGTCTCGGTCACGTTGACACGGTAGGTGCCGACCGGGGCCCCGGTCGTCAGCAGTGAAGCGGATTCCCGGCCGTCCGTCGCAAGTACTACCAGGCCAGCTGGGCGATCTCCTCGGCCACCACCGCGCAGGCGTCCGCCGACGGGTCGATCAGCGGGAAGTGCCCGACACCGTCCAGCAGCGTCAGCCCCACCATCTCCCCGGCCTTGGCCGCGGCGTCCACGAACGCCTCGGTGACGGCCTGCGGCACGGTGGTGTCCTCCACCCCCTGGACGACGGCCGTCGCGATCCCGGTCGGCAGCAGCAGGGCAGGATCGACGTGCGCGCTCCGCGCCTCGAAGTCGTCGGCGCCGCCCAGAAGCTGGTGCAGCGCACCGGAGCAGACGTCGAGCTCCACCGCGCTCGCGAAGTCCCCGATCGGCGCCAGCGCGACGACCCCGCGCAGCGGCGGTGCCGCGGGCAGCCGCCACGGCGAGCCCTCCGGGAGTACATGCCGGGCCGCGGCCCACAGGGCGAGCTGCCCGCCGGCCGAGTGCCCGGTGACCACGGTCTTGCGCGGATCGGCGCCGGGGAGCTCCCTGGCGGCCAGCGCCGGCAGGGCGTCCATCGCCGCGGCCACGTCGTCGAAGGTCTCGGGCCACCGCCCGGCGACCGGTCCCTCCCCGCCCTGCCGCGGGATCTCGCCGCCGCGCCGGTACTCGACACTGGCCACGGCGAAGCCGCGCCGCGCCAGGAAGTCCGCGAACGGCGACACGTGCTGCCGGTCGTACGGGGCGCGCCAGGCCCCGCCGTGCAGCAGCACCACGAGCGGGGCACCCTCACGGCCGTCCCGGGGCGCGAAGAAGTCGATCACCTGGTCGGGGTGGCTCCCGTAGGCCGCGGACCCGTCGGGGGCGACCACCGGATGCGCGAACGCCGACTCGGTCTCGGCGGCGTCCCGATCACGCGCGGCAGAATCCGACATGCTGCTCCAACCGTCCTACGCCTGTGCCCAACTGGACTGACCTGCGGGGACGGTACCAGTACGGCGGACCGCCGCCGCACGGGCCCGGAGAGCGGACGCGTACGGCGGCGGGCGGCTCAGACCCCCAGCACCTCCGCCAGGATCCGCGCCGCACGCTCCGCGTCCGCGAAGCCCACGTACAGCGGGGTGAAACCGAACCTCAGGATGTCCGGGCGCCGCAGGTCGCCGACCACTCCGCGCTCGACGAGCGCGCGCATCACCGGCTCGGTCTCCTCGGGCACCGCGCAGCGCAGCGAGACCTGGCTGCCGCGCTCCGCGTGCGGGACCGGGGTGACCGGGGTGACCCTGCCCCCGGGGACGTAGGCGGCGACGCACTCCAGGAAGAAGTCCGTCAGGGCGAGGGACTTGGCCCGCACGGCTTCGACCGGTACGCCGTCCCAGACGTCCAGCGACGCCTCCAGCGCCAGCATGGACAGGATGTCGGGGGTGCCGACCCGGCCCCGTACGGAACCGTCCGCCGGGACATAGCCGGGAGTCATCCCGAACGGGTCCGCGTGCGAGGTCCACCCGGGCAGGGGCGAGTCGAAGGCCGCCTGGTGGCGCTCGGCGACGTAGAGGTACGCGGGCGAACCGGGGCCGCCGTTGAGGTACTTGTACGTGCAGCCGACGGCCAGGTCCACGCCGTGGGCGTCGAGGCCGACCGGCAGGGCGCCCGCGCTGTGGCACAGGTCCCAGACGGAGACCGCGCCCGCCGCGTGGACGGCGGCCGTGAGACCGGGCAGATCGTGCAGCCTGCCCGTGCGGTAGTCGACGTGGTTCAGGAGGACGGCCGCCGTGCGCGGACCGAGCGCGGCCGGTACGTCGGCCGGGGCGACCGGCACGACACGGTGGCCCGTCATCCGGGCCGCCGATCCGGCGATGTAGCCGTCGGTGGGGAACGTCGTCGCGTCGACGAGGATCTCGTCCCGGCCCTCACCCGCGAGGCGGGTCGCGGCGACGACGGCCTTGAAGACGTTCACGCTGGTGGAGTCGCCCACCACGATCTGCCCCTCCGCCGCACCGACCAGCGGGGCGATCCGGTCGCCGATCCGCTCGGGCGCCGTCCACCAGCCGCTCTCGTCCCAGGAGCGGATGCGCAGCGAGCCCCATTCGCGGGTGATGACCTCCTGCATGCGCGCGGGGACATGGGCGGGCAGCGCGCCCAGCGAGTTGCCGTCGAGGTAGACGGTGTCGTCGAGGAGGAACAGCTCGCGCAGGGCGGCCAGTCGGTCGGCGGAGTCGAGCGCCTCAGCGCGCTCACGGAAGTCAGACATGGCTGCGCGCCGTCCACAGCTCGGGGAACACGCTCTTGGTGGCCCGCTTCTCCAGCCAGGCGACCCCGGCCGATCCGCCGGTGCCCGTCTTCGAACCCATCGCCCGCCGCGTGGCGGTCAGGTGGTCGTTGCGCCAGCGCCACACCAGCTCGCCGACGTCGGTCAGCACCTCGCCGAGCCGTACGAGCTCGGCGTTCTGGTCCTGGTCGGCGTAGATCTCCGCCCAGACGGCCTCGACCGCGGGAGAGGGCTCATACTTCTGCGACAGGTCGCGTTCCAGCACCGACTGCGGCACGGCGTACCCGCGCCGGGCGAGCAGCGCCAGCGTCTCGTCGTACAGGCCGGGCTCGTGCAGCGCCTTCTCCAGCTCGGCGTGGACCCGGGGCGCGCCCCGGTGCGGCACGAGCATGGAAGCGGACTTGTCACCCAGCAGGAACTCCATCCGCCGGTACATCGCGGACTGGAAGCCGGACCCCTCGCCGAGCGAGCCCCGGTAGGAGTTGAACTGGGCGGGGGTGAGGCCGGCCAGCGGCTTCCAGGAGGCGTTCAGCGCCTCCAGCTCCCGCAGCGAGCGCTTCAGCGCGTCGCGGGCGACCGGGATGCGGTCCTCGCGCAGGGCGTGCGCCGCCGTCTCCCACTCGTGGACGATGACCGTGAACCACAGCTCCATGACCTGGGTGGTGACCAGGAAGACCATCTCTCCGGGATCGTCGGAGCGCAGGTGCTGGAGATGGGTCAGGACGTCCGCCTGGACGTAGTCCTCGTACGGAGTGGTTCCCGCGAAGTCCAGATGCGGAGTGTCCGCACCGGTGGCTTCGGGGTCGGGGTGGATGGACATTTCTGTCTCCTCGACACGAGCTTCCGGGTAGCGGTCCGCCCCTTCCTCTGAGGTGGTGGAGCTCCGGTCCCCTGATCGGCATCCTAACGGCCTTCCCGGGAACGCGTCGGGCCCCGCGGGGCTGCTGCCCGCGGGGCCCGGAAGCCGGGGGCCGTCTCAGCCCAGGGTGTCGGCGGCGGTCTGCGAGGAGTCGCGCAGGAAGGCCGAGCAGCGCTCGTACTCGTCCTGCTCACCGATGGCCTGCGCGGCGCGCGCGAGGGCGTGCAGGGCGCGCAGGAAGCCGCGGTTCGGCTCGTGCTCGAACGGGACGGGGCCATGGCCCTTCCAGCCCGCGCGGCGCAGGGCGTCCAGGCCCCGGTGGTAGCCGGTGCGCGCGTACGCGTACGACTCGATGACCCGGCCGCCCTCGTACGCCTCGTCGGCGAGCTGCGCCCAGGCCAGCGAGGAGGTGGGGTACTTCGCCGCGACATCGGCGGGCGCCGTGCCTGCGGCGAGCAGCTCACGCGGCTCCGGGTCGTCGGGCAGATGGGTCGGGGCGGGGCCCCCGAGCAGGTTCTCGTGGATGGACATGGTTCAAGTGTGCCTGGGTCCGGGCTCCGGCTCCAAGGGCGGGGCCGAGACACCGCAGTGCATGGTGCACGCGGGCTGTGGCTCCTCCCTGGCCGCCTCGGGCCCGCGCACGCTCCACCAGGCGATCACCGAACCGGCCACCAGCAGCCCGGCGCACATCGGCATCGCCCGCCGGAACGTCGAGGCGAACTCCCCCGCGTCCCGGTACGCCTCCGGGCCCATCCCGGCCAGCAGCGGCAGCGCGGCCACCGCGAGCAGCCCCGCGGCCCGTGCGGCGGCGTTGTTGATCCCGCTGGCCAGCCCGGCCCGGCCGGTGTCCACGGCGGCCAGGACGGTCGCGGTGAGGGGCGCCACCAGGGTGACCATGCCGAGGCCCAGCACCAGCACGGCGGGCAGGACGTCGGCCAGGTACGAGGCGTCCGGGCCGACCCGCAGCATCAGGAGCATTCCGGCCGCCGCCAGCAGCGGGCCGACCGTCAGCGGGATGCGGGGCCCGATCCGGCGGCCGAGATCGCCGGCGGACGCGGAGAACAGCAGCATCAGCACCGTCGTGGGCAGGAGCGCGGTGCCCGCCCCGAGCGCGGAGTAGCCGGCGACCACCTGGAGCTGGATCGCGGACAGGAAGAAGAACCCGCCGAGGGCGGCGTACACGCAGAACGTGACGATGTTGACGGAGGTGAACTGCCGGGACGCGAAGATCGAGGGCGGCACCATGGGCTCGGCCCTGCGCCGCTCCACCTGGACGAACGCCACCCCGAGCACCACGCCGAGGAGCGCCGCCCCGACGACCAGGACGGACGCGCCCTGCTCCGGCACCTCGATCAGCGCATAGGTGACCAGGGCGAGCGCGAGCGCGGCGAGCGCGGCCCCCAGCACGTCGAAGCGGCCATGGGCGCCGGGGTCCCGCGACTCCGGTACGTGACGCAGGGCCACGGGCACGCAGACGGCGGCGAGCGGCAGATTCAGCAGGAACACCCAGCGCCAGCCCGGCCCGTCCACCAGCCAGCCCCCGAGGAACGGCCCGACGGCGGCCCCGACTCCGCCGAGCCCGGACCAGAGCCCCACGGCACGGGCCCGGTCGTCGGGGTGGAAGCTCGCCTGGATGATCGCCAGCGAGCCGGGCGTGAGCAGCGCGCCCCCGACCCCCTGGAGGGCCCGCGCGGCGATCAGCACCTCGGCGTTCGGCGCGATCCCGCACAGTAGCGAGGCCACGGCGAACCAGACGACCCCCAGCACGAACACCCGCCGCCGCCCGTACCGGTCGCCGAGCGCACCCCCGAGCAGGATCAGCCCCGCCAGGGTGAGCATGTAGGCGTTCACGGTCCACTGCAGGGCGGCGAGATCGGTGCCCAGGTCCTGGCCGATGCGCGGAAGGGCCACGTTGATGACGGTGGAGTCGAGCAGGGCCATGCTCGACCCGAGCACGGTGGTCAGGACGACCCACCGCCCGACGGGCGAGGCGACCCTGATCCCGTCCCCGTCCACATCACTCATACGAGCAGCATCACCGCTGCCGCCCCGAGGGGCCATTCACGCGGCGCGGATGCCTGCCCGGCGCGCGGCGGAGCGGCACCCCGCCCCGCAGGCCCCGTCCTGCCCCTCCGGCGCCCGCCCGCGCCCCCGCTCTACCCCTCCAGCGCCCGGACCAGCGCGGAGACCCCCGCCAGCACCTTGCTCCGCGGGCACCCGACGTTCAGCCGCACGAACCCCGGCGCCCCGTACACCTCGCCCGGCATGATCGCGACCTTCTCCCGCTCGATCAGCACCCGCTGCAACGCCTCGTCATCCACACCCAGGGGACGCAGATCGATCCACGCCAGATACCCGGCCTGCGGCGGCTCCCACGCCAGCTCGGGGAACGCCCCGTTGAGCCGCTCCGCCACCAGCGCCAGGTTCTCCGCGATGTACGCGCGCAGCGCGTCCAGCCACTCCCCGCCCGACCGGTACGCCGCGATGTGCGCGGTCAGCGCCAGCACCGCCGGCGAGGCGAGCCCCTCCGCCGTCTCCATGCGGCGCAGATACTCCGCCCGGTCCGCCGGGTCCCCGATGATCCCGTAGGACCCGGTCAGAGCCGGAAAGTTGAAGGACTTCGACGCGGACGTGATGACGGCCCACCGCCCGTCACCGGCCACCCGGACGTACGGGACGTGCGTGTACCCCTCGTGCACGAAGTCCGCGTGGATCTCGTCGCAGACCACCGCCACCCCGTACCGCCGTGCGAGCGAGGCCGTCTCCCGCAGCTCGGCCTCCGTCCACACCCGCCCCGTCGGATTGTGCGGCGAGCAGAGCACCAGCACCTTGGCGTCGTCCCGCGCCAGCTCCCGCTCCAGGGAGGCCGTGTCCCCCAGCGGTACGCCCCGCAACTCCCGCCCGAGCCCGGTGACCGCCTTGCGGAAACCGTCGTACACAGGGGTGTGGGTGACCACGCCCTCGCCCTCGGCCGTCCACATCTGAAGCAGCTGGGAGAGCTGGCTGAGCACGGAGGGCCCGTAGACCACCCGCCCGGTGTCGATCCCGGTGCCGTAGCGCGTCGCGTACCAGTGACCGATCGCCGAGAGGAAATCCTCGTGCTGCCACGTGGTGTAGCCGAGAACCCCGTGGCTCAGGCGGGCGCGCAGGGCGCTCAGCACCTCGGGCGCGGTCTCGAAGTCCATGTCGGAGATGGTGAACGGCAGCAGCCCGTCCACCCCGAAGCGCTCGGCGACCCCGTCCCACTGGACACACCAGGTCCCCCGGCGGTCGATGACGGTGTCGAAGTCGTAGCGCGCAGACGTACTCAATGCGGATTCCTCGGGTTCTCGGACATGGAGCGGGCCCGGCCCCCCGCAGGGTGACCGGGCCCGCCCGTTACGTCCGTGACGTACTTACTTCAGCTTGGTACCCGAGGAGCGCAGGTTGGCGCACGCCTCGGTGACACGCACGGCCATGCCCGCCTCGGCGGCCTTGCCCCACGTGCGCGGGTCGTAGGTCTTCTTGTTGCCGACCTCGCCGTCGACCTTCAGGACACCGTCGTAGTTGCGGAACATGTGGTCCGCGACCGGGCGGGTGAAGGCGTACTGGGTGTCGGTGTCGAGGTTCATCTTCACGACACCGTTCTCCAGCGCGGTGGCGATCTCCTCGGCGGTGGAGCCCGAGCCGCCGTGGAAGACGAAGTCGAAGGGCTGGCTGCCGGCCGGCTTGCCGTACTTCTCGGAGACGCCCTGCTGGAGGTCCTTGAGGAGCTCGGGACGCAGGACGACGTTGCCCGGCTTGTAGACGCCGTGGACGTTGCCGAAGGACGCTGCCAGCAGGTAGCGGCCCTTCTCGCCCAGGCCGAGCGCCTCGGCCGTACGCAGCGCGTCGTCGACGGTCGTGTACAGCTCGTCGTTGATCTCGTGCGTGACGCCGTCCTCCTCGCCACCGGTCGGGGTGATCTCGACCTCAAGGATGATCTTGGCGGCGGCGGCCTTGGCCAGCAGCTCCTGACCGATGGACAGGTTGTCGGCGAGGGTCTCGGCCGAGCCGTCCCACATGTGCGACTGGAACAGCGGGTTCAGGCCCTTGGCGACACGCTCCGCGGACACGTCGAGCAGCGGGCGCACGTAGGCGTCCAGCTTGTCCTTGGGGCAGTGGTCGGTGTGCAGCGCGACCGTGATGTCGTACTTGGCGGCGACGATGTGCGCGAACTCGGCCAGGGCTACGGCGCCCGTCACCATGTCCTTGTTGTGCTGGCCGCCCAGGAATTCGGCACCACCGGTGGAGATCTGGACGATGCCGTCGCTCTCCGCCTCCGCGAAGCCGCGCAGTGCAGCGTGCAGGGTCTGGGTCGACGTCACATTGATGGCCGGGTAGGCGAACTTGCCTGCCTTCGCCCGGTCGAGCATCTCGGCGTAGACCTCGGGGGTTGCGATGGGCATCTGTCCGCTCCTTGGGATGTGCGGGTGTGCAGTGCTTGGTCCCTGACCTGGGGGCGACGTCATCGTCGCCCTTATCTTCCCAGACTCTCGTACCGGCTCCACGCTGCCCATCGCAAGAGCGCTCCCTGTTTCACGTGAAACAGGAAGCGCCCCGATGAAGTCGCAGGTCAGGCCAGGCCGAGGTCGGCCACGGAGTAGACGTGAACGTACGGCAGACCGGCCTCGGCGATGGCCGGAGCCGCGCCGCGCTCGACGATCACGGCCACGGCCACGACCTCGCCGCCGGCCTCGCGCACCGCCTCGACCGCCGTCAGCGGCGAACCGCCGGTCGTCGAGGTGTCCTCGACGACCAGGCAGCGGCGGCCCTTGACGTCCGTGCCCTCGATGCGGCGCTGCATCCCGTGGGCCTTCTGCGCCTTGCGGACGACGAAGGCGTCCAGGCTCGTGCCGCGGGCCGCCGAGGCGTGCAGCATCGACGTGGCCACCGGGTCGGCGCCCAGCGTCAGACCGCCGACGCAGTCGTAGTCCAGCTCGGCGGTGGCGTCGAGCATGACCTGGCCGACCAGCGGCGCGGCCTTGCCGTCCAGCGTGATCCGGCGCAGGTCGATGTACCAGTCGGCTTCCAGACCCGAGGAGAGGGTCACCTTGCCGTGCACCACGGCCTTGTCCTTGATCTGCTGGAGCAGCTCAGCGCGTACGTCAGTCATGTCAACGAGGGTAAGCGCTGCCGCCGAGGCTCAGAGCCGCACCCAGTTCCAGGTCGTCACGATCTCCAGGGGGTCGATCGGGGTGACGAGCCGGGGGTCCGTGTTCAGCCCGTTCGGCGGCCCGGACTGCGGCTCCACGCAGACCGCCTCGGCCTGCTCGTCGTAGATCACCACCCAGGCGTCCCGGCTCTTGACCGTCAGCTCCAGCTGCTCGGGCCAGGTGAGCTTCACGTCGACGCCGTCGGGCATCCCGAAGCAGTCGTCCCAGGGGCCGGGCAGGGGATCGATCCGCCGGCCGGTCGGCAGGTGGTTGTCGCCCCGCTCCTCCTGCCAGGCGGCGTCGAAGGCGATCCCCACGTCCTGGCCGCCGAGGTTCCGCCGGAACCAGGGGTGCCAGCCGGCCTGCGCCGGGAAGGAGTCCCCGTACGTCTCGACGCCGAGGCTCAGCGTGAGGGAGTCCTCGGTCAGCTCGAAGGACTGCGTCACCCGGCCCTCGTACGGCCACGGGTCGGCCAGGTCGTAGTAGAAGGCCGCCTCCGCCTTGTCCTGCCGGGCGACCTTCCAGGCGGTGTCGCGGCCGGTGCCGTGGATGGCGTGCGGCGGGGAGTTCAGCGGCAGCTGGTGCGGCTCGCCGCCGTTGCGGAACAGGCCGTTCTCGGTGCGTCCGCACCACGGCACCATCGGGAAGCTGCCGTACCGCTCGCCCTGGCGCAGCAGTTCGGTGCCTCCGATCCGCAGGCTGCTGATCCGGCAGCCATGGACGGGGTCAACGGTCAACTCGGCATCGCCGGCGGTCAGCCGGACGTTCTTCCCAACATCGCTCACGCCATGACACTACTGGCGCGGGGTGCCCCTCAGGGCCTCCGGCGCCGCAGAGCCCTGCCGACCACCACGGCCGAGGCGATCGCGAGGGCGGCGGCCGGGGCGGCCCAGCGCAGGGTGAGGCCCCCGGCACCGGCCTCGGGCGACGGGACGGGGGCGTACCGGCCGCGCGGCGGGGCGTGGTCGACCTCCTCCGTGCTGCGGCCGATCATGGTGCGGCGGGCATGCGCGGCCTCGGCGGGCGGCTCGTCGGGCACGGTGAACTCCAGCTCCGCGGAAGGGTCGAGCGAGGACGGCGGTACGGGTGTGTCGAACAACGGCTCCTGGTCCGGGTCCGGGGAGGCCGGCCCCCCGGACGCCTCGTGAGACGTCCCGCCGGAGGACGACTCGGTCGAGGACGACTCGTTGGAGGACGACTCGTTGGAGGCGGACTCGCCGGAGGACGGCTCGGTGGAGGCGGACTCGCCGGAGGACGGCTCGGTGGAGGCGGACTCGCCGGAGGACGGCTCGGTGGAGGCGGACTCGTTGGACGAGGGCTCACCGGACAACGGCTCACCGGACGGCTGCTCGGCCGAGGGCGGCTCCACGGACGGCTCCACGGACGGCTCTCCCGGGCCGGAACCGGAAGCAGCCGCCGCCCCAGCGGCACCGGAGGCGGACGGTGATCCGGAAGCCTCCTGCGCCAACGCCCCGTCCCGTTCCGCCAGAGTCTCCGTCACCAGCTGCTGCGTGAAGCGGTCCAGCAGCCGCTGCGCGGCGCCGAGCGCCGTCTTCGCCTCCAGGTCCGCGATGCGGCCTTCGCCGCCCGCCGTCCCGCTGAAGGCGATCGTCGTACCGCCGTCCGTCTCCGTGAGCACGACGGTCAGGGTCAGCTTCGCCGAGCCCGTGCCCCTCGCCTCCACGCCCTCCCCGGTCACCGAGAAGGAATCGGGGCCACCTCCGTCGGAGGGCCGCAGCGTCAGGGCCCCGCGATACGTGATCGTGTGGCCGTCGGCCCGGAATTTCAGCCGGCCGGCCAGCGGGCCCGCCGACGCGTCGGCATCCTGCTGGAAGCCGGGCACACAGCGCGCGACACGGGCGGGATCACCCAGCGTCCGCCGAAGGGACGCGGCCGGAACCGGAACGAACACCTCATGCTCCATACCGCCCGAGCCTACTCAGCCGCGGCCGTCCCGTCAGCGCTTCCACACCCCGCACACCGTGCGTACCGCACCCGCTCACCGGTCCTCCCGGTAGCGCGGATGCACCAGGGTCGACGGCTCCACCCCCCGCTGCCGCGTCCGCTCCGCGGCCTCCCGCGCGGCCCGCAGCTCCCGGACGCCCAGGGTCCGCAGCGCGGGCGCCCCGGGGTCGAGACCGAGCGCGCCGGTCGCGCGCCGCGAGGCCAGCACGAATCCCCAGTCCCGTGGCGCCCCGGAACCGCCCGTGGCCCGGTCAGGACCCGCCGCGAAGCCGGTGAGGCGCCCGTCGACGCGGTACGGCACGGTCGTGAGGCCGCCTGCCCGCACCGAGGCGTCCACCGTCCAGAACACCGCCGGTCTGCCGCTCACCGGCCCCGCGTGCACCACCAGCCGTCCGCCCGGTTCCAGCGCCTCGGCGACCAGCCCGTAGAACTCGGCGGCGTAGAGCTTCGTGCTGGCCGTGATCCCGGGGTCGGGGAGGTCCGCGACCACCACGTCGTACCGGTCGGGCGTGGCCCGCAGCCAGTTGAAGGCGTCCGCCGAGGCCGTCGTCAGCCGCGGGTCGTCGAACGCGTGCCCGTTCAGCCGGGAGAGCGCCGGGTCCGTACGGGCCAACCGGGTGACGCCCGGATCGAGCTCGACCACCACCACGGACTCGACGTCCGGATAGCGCAGCACCTCCCTGGCGGCCAGTCCGTCGCCGCCGCCCAGGATCAGCACCCGCCGGTGGGTCCCCTTCATCGCAGGGTGCACGAGCGCCTCGTGGAAGCGGTACTCGTCGCGGGAGCTGACCCGCAGCCGCCCGTCCAGATAGAGGTCGAGGGCGCCGCGCCCCGGCCCGGTGAGGACGACCTCCTGCACCCCCGTCTGCACGGCGACCCGCACCTGCGGCCCGTACACCGCGCGCCGCGCCGCCCGCTCGAAGTCGTCGACCAGGACCGTGGCCGTGGCCAGCAGGGCGATGACGGCGGCGTTGACGACGATCAGCAGCCAGCGCTCCCGGGTGCCGAGGTCCCGCCGGAACACCCACAGCACCAGCGCCCCGCCCGCCGCCGCGTTGACCGCGCCGGTGAACAGCGCCCCGGTGAGCTGGCCCATCATCGGCAGCAGCAGGAAGGGGAAGGCGAGCCCGCCCACCAGCGCGCCCACGTAGTCGGCGGCGAAGAGGTCCGCGACGGCCCCGCCCGCGTCCTGCCGGTCGACCCGCTGGATCAGCGTCATCAGCAGCGGGATCTCGGCACCGATCAGGATGCCGATCGCCAGCGAGAAGCCCACCAGGGCATGGCGGGACTCGCCCAGCCAGGCGAAGGAGGCGTAGAGGACGAGCGCCGAGGTGCCCCCGATCAGCGCGAGCGCCGCTTCGAGCAGTCCGAAGCCGACGGCCGCGCGGCTGCGTAAACGTTTCGCGAGGAGCGAGCCGATGCCCATCGCGAACACCATCACGGAGAGCACCACGGAGGCCTGGGTGACCGAGTCGCCGATCAGATACGAGGCCAGCGCCACCAGTTCCAGCTCGTACACCAGACCGCACGCGGCGCAGATGAACACCACGGCCAGCACCAGGAACCTTCCGGTCCTCGGCCGCACGGGAAGTCGCGCCGCGCCCCCTCGCAGCGGCATCTGCTGGTCGATCATGAGGCGAACGCTACGTGACGAATCCGTTGCCCCTTGTCACCCACACGGGTGCAAGTGAGGCGCACCAGGCATGCGCCCCGCCCCTTTCGCGCCACCCCGGACCGGCCCGCCCGCTCCGCTCAGGAAACCCCCGCCCGGACGCGCGTCCCCACCCGCGTCCGGGTCACGACGAGCTGGCCCTCCTGCGGGTACGCGTGCCAGGTGCGCCAGCGCACCTGGCCCTCCGTCCGCTGCGCCAGCATCGCGGTGAAGGCGTAGGGGCTGCCGGGAAACGTCCCCGCGAGCCCATGGGGGTGGTCGGTCACCAGTGCGAGCAACTCCTGTGCGCGTCCGGCGAAGGACCCCTCGGAGAGCGTCTCGACGCGCGCCGCGAACTCGTACTCCCAGTCGCCCACACGTTCGGCGACTCCGAGGGGCAGAGGGGTGCTGCTGCCCGGGAGGCAGGCGACGGTCTCGGAGCACGACCGCCGTTCCTCCTCCATCAGCACCTGGTGGGAGGCGCCGAGGAGCCGCATCTGCACCTTGGCGCCGTCCAGTTCGAGGTCGAGCACGGCGAGCGCGGGCAGGGGTTCGCACCCGAGCGCCCAGGCCAGATCGGCGGCGCGGGTATCGGAATAGGAGGTCTGGAGGGTCGTGAGCATGGATCGGCTCCGCAGGACACACAGGGACACATGGACAGGAGGCCCCCGTGCGGCGCACACAGGGGGCAGGGAAGCCCGATCCGGCCCAACTGGGCTCCGAGGGCTGAATGTTCTCTACATCGATGCAATCACGAAGTACGCGGCACTCACAGCGCTTTTACCCAACTTGCCGTGGTTTCCATCCGTCAGGGGGCAGCACGGTTCACGTGTTCCAGGTGCCTCCAACCAAAAGATGTCCGGCGGGAGTTCACCTCCCGCCGGACATCTCGCACCCTTCCGTCCGCTGCACGCGGCCGACGGCGCCGGGTCAGTCGCCCCCGCCGCCCCCGCAGCCACCCCCGCCACCGCAGGAGTGCCCGCCGGAGTGCCCGCCGCCCCCGTCCGAGTCGCCGCCGCCCCACCAGCTTCCCGTGTCGGCGGCACCACCACCGCCGCTGTCCCCGCTCTGCCGGCCACGGCGCCCGGAGCGTCCCGCGAGCGGCTTCTTCCTGCTTCCCGACCCCGAGGCGAGCGCGGCGATCCCCGCCACCACGATCACCAGGAACACGATGAAGACGAACAACTCCATCGACCCCACATCCTTCTCTTCCCCCGAAGCGAGGTCCCCGCTTCTCACGTGCCCCTTGGATTCCCGCGCCCCTCCACGGCGAAAGCAGACTTGAGCAACTCCAGAGCTTCGGCCCAGGATGGCGTCATGACACAGGAACGACCGCTGCTCAACCGCCGCCTCGCGGAGTTCGGGACGACCATCTTCGCGGAGATGTCGGCGCTGGCCGTGCGGACCGGATCGATCAACCTCGGCCAGGGTTTCCCCGACACCGACGGGCCCGAGGCGATCCGTGAGGCCGCGGTCCGCGCCGTGCGCGCCGGCCACGGCAACCAGTACCCGCCCGGCCCCGGGGTCCCCGAGCTGCGCACCGCGATCAGTGAGCACCAGCTGCGGCGCTACGGGCTGGAGTACGACCCCGACGCCGAGGTCCTCGTCACCACGGGCGCGACCGAGGCCATCGCCGCCTCCCTGCTGGCGCTCCTGGAGCCCGGCGACGAGGTCATCGCCCTGGAGCCCTACTACGACTCGTACGCCGCCTGCATCGCCATGGCGGGCGGAACCAGGGTCCCCGTGACACTCCGCCCCCACGACGGCGCCTACCGGCTCGATCTCGACGAGCTGCGCGCCGCCGTCACCCCCCGCACCCGGCTCATCCTGCTCAACACCCCGCACAACCCGACCGGCACCGTCCTGACCCGCGACGAGCTCTCCGCCATCGCCGAGCTGGCGTGCGAGCGGGACCTCCTCGTCATCACCGACGAGGTCTACGAGCACCTCGTCTTCGAGGGCGAGCACATCCCCCTCGCGTCCTTCCCCGGCATGCGCGGGCGCACGGTCACGATCAGCAGCGCGGGGAAGACCTTCTCGGTGACGGGCTGGAAGATCGGCTGGATCACCGCGAGCCCCGAGCTGGTCGCGGCGGTGCGCTCCGCGAAGCAGTTCCTGACGTACGTCTCCGGGGGCCCCTTCCAGTACGCCGTCGCGGAGGCCCTGCGGCTGCCCGACAGCTACTTCGACGAGCTGCGCGCGGATCTGCGCGCCAAGCGCGACCTGCTGAGCACGGGCCTCGCCGAGGCGGGCTTCGACGTCTACAAGCCTGCGGGGACCTATTTCGTCACCACCGACATCCGCCCGCTGGGGTCCGGCGACGGCTTCGCCTTCTGCCGGGCGCTGCCCGAGCGGTGCGGGGTCGTGGCCGTCCCGAACGCCGTCTTCTACGACCACCGCGAGCAGGGCGCGCACTTCGTGCGCTTCGCGTTCTGCAAGCGCACCGACGTGCTCGCCGACGCGGTCACCCGGCTGAAGAGCCTCCAGGCGTCCTGACCCGCGGCACGGCGAAGGCCCGGCCCGGGGCGGTGGCCGCATGGACCACGCCCCCGGCCGGGCCTTCGCCCGTCAGCCGGATCAGGCCTCCGTGGACTCCTCGCCCGCGGCCTCGCCCTCGGGCTTCTTGTCCGCCGGCTCCAGGCCCAGGCGCTCCACGAGCCACTTGTCGAACTCGATCGAGGCCCGCACCCAGCTGACCGTCGAGGAGACGAAGTGCTCCAGGCTGACGCCGGTGCCGATGAGCATCTGCGCCTCACCGATCAGCCGCACGGACGCCGCGGCGCCCTCCTCGCCCTCGTGGGAGTGCGTGTAGACCTTGGGCCACAGGGTGCGGCGGTTCCAGTCGTCGATCGCGTCGAGGAGCACGGCGCGCTGGTCCAGGGCGTGGGGCCGGTCGTAGAACGTCCGGACCGAGAAGACCTGCTGCTCGTCCTCGCCGCGGAACATGAAGTACGTGCGGAACTCTTCCCACGGTGCGGCGAGGTCGCCCTCGTCGTCGACGACGTACTTCAGCTCCATCTGCTCGAGAAGCTGCTTGACGAGGTCCTGGTCAGGGACCACGGGGCCCTCGGGTCCTGCCGCCTGCGGTTCGGGCTGTCCCCCGAAGTTGGGGATCGAGGACGGGTCGATAGACATCGCTGGGTACTCCTGTGGATCGCACGTGGTTTCCTGGCTCCGACCCTAGCCGCGATGGCGGCCAGTAGTCCTGCCCCCGCTTCTACGCGCTGAGGGGAATCGTCCCGGCGCTCGTTCCCCTGGCACGCGACCAGGAAACCCCGACCAGGACCGCGCACAGCGTTCCGACGAGGCCGGCCCCGCCGATGGTCTGGGCCGAGGACCCGGACAGCTCCGCCGCCAGGCCGCCCGCCGCGACGCCGATGCCCTGCATGGCGGTCAGCCCCGACCTGGCCAGCCCCAGTGCCTGACCGCGCTGGGCGTCCGGGGTGAGCAGGACGAAGGTCGCCGCCGCGGTGATCTGGTACACGGAGCAGATGCCGGAGACCAGCAGCACCACCAGGGCCACGCCCACGCCGGGACCCGCCCAGTAGATGACCAGCGGAAGGTTCGCGCCCACCGCCAGCGGCCCGAGCAGCCGGCGGCGGCGCTCGGCGTCGAAGCCCGCCCGGCCGAGGAGGGCGGCGCCCAGGACCATGCCCGCGGGGTGCGCGGCGAGCAGGAGCCCCACCGAGGCCGCGCTCCCGCCCGCCTCCTCCGCGAAGGGGGCGGCGAGACCCTCCGGCAGCACGATGAACCCCGCCAGCCAGGCGAGCGCGACCAGCGAGCGCAGCCGGGGGTCCGACCAGATCAGCGCCGCCGCGCTCCACACCTGGGTGTGCACCCGCTTGGGCTGCTCGTCGGTGCCCTTCTCCACGGGCCTCGCCTTCACACCCAGCCGGATCAGGAGCGCGGAGATCAGGAAGGTCACCGCGTTCAGCCCGAGCGAGACATGGCTCCCCAGCCACACGACGAGCACCCCGCCCGCGGCGAAGCCCAGCAGCTGTCCCGTCTGATGGGTGATCATCATCACGCGCTGCCCGCGCTCGTAGAGGCGCTCGCCCAGCACGGCGGGCATCAGGGCCCCCTGCGAGGCCCCGAACGGGGCCTCGGCGAGCTGGGCCAGGACCAGCAGTCCGGCCAGCACCGGCAGCGGCGTATGGGGCAGGGCCATCAGTCCGACGAGGACGGCGCGCACCAGGTCGCAGCCGATCATGACCGTGCGCCGGGGGAAGCGGTCGGCGAGACCGGAGAGCAGGACTCCGGAGAGCAGGGCGGGCAGGCTCGTCAGGGCGTACGTCGCCGCGGTCCAGCCCGCCGACTCGGTGCGTTCGAAGACCAGGAGCGACAGCGCGACCCGGGCGAGCTGGTCGCCGAGCACGGACTGAGCGAAAGCAGCCCACAGCGTTCTGAATTCGCTGAGGCGAATCAGACTGTCACTTCTGCAATCCTTCGACTCCGCACTCGTCCCGCCAGGTATCCGCTCCGTCATGCGCGTACCTTACCGGCTTCCGAATTCCGCAGAGCCTCCCTCGACGTAAAGGAAAAGGGCCCGGAGTGTCCCGATATTGCGCGGATCACGATCACGTCGAACTCGGCCGTTCCCGCTCCCGCCGAGGGTGTCGATATGTATCGCCCGGGTACAAATAACAACGGCCAGGAGCCTTCCCCGTCCGCCAATCAGCCACGGAATGTAAATTTTCGGCTCAATATCGAGGGCGGCTCCACCGTCGATGCGTGCCGGATGCACACATCAATAGGGCCGGTGCCCTCACACGGACGTCCCCGGCCGGGGCGCGGGCCGCCGGCCGGGGACACGGGGAGCGTCCGTACCTCCGTCTACAGGGTCTTGGCCGCCGTCGCGGTCCCCACGATCAGCCCGTCGCCGGCCCGGTCGACCCGGACGGTGTCGCCGTCCTTGACCTCGCCCGCGAGGATCTCCTTCGCGAGCCGGTCGCCGATCGCCGTCTGGATGAGCCTGCGGAGCGGCCGGGCGCCGTACGCCGGATCGTTGCCCTCCTCGGCGAGCCAGGCCAGGGCCTGAGGCGTGACGTCGAGGGTGATCCTGCGGTCGGCCAGCCGGTCGGCGAGCCGGGCCACCTGGAGCCCCGCGATGTGGGCGAGCTCGTCGCCGGACAGCGCGGAGAAGACCACCAGGTCGTCGAGCCGGTTCAGGAACTCCGGCTTGAAGGAGGCGCGTACGACCTCCAGGACCCGCGCCTTCTTGGTCTCGGCGTCGGTCGCCGGGTCGACGAGGTACTGGCTTCCCAGGTTCGACGTGAGGATCAGGATGGTGTTGCGGAAGTCCACCGTCCTGCCCTGCCCGTCGGTGAGCCGGCCGTCGTCGAGCACCTGGAGCAGGATGTCGAAGACCTCGGGGTGGGCCTTCTCGACCTCGTCCAGCAGCACGACGCTGTACGGGCGGCGGCGGACCGCCTCGGTGAGCTGGCCGCCCTCCTCGTAGCCGACGTATCCGGGCGGGGCACCGACGAGCCGGGCGACGCTGTGCTTCTCGCTGTACTCGCTCATGTCGATGCGGATCATGGCCCGCTCGTCGTCGAACAGGAAGTCCGCGAGCGCCTTGGCCAGCTCCGTCTTGCCGACCCCGGTGGGGCCGAGGAAGAGGAACGAGCCGGTGGGCCGGTCGGGGTCGGCGATGCCGGCGCGCGTACGGCGCACGGCGTCCGACACGGATCGCACGGCCTCACCCTGGCCGATCAGCCGCCTGCCGAGCTCCGACTCCATCCGCAGCAGCTTCTGGGTCTCGCCCTCCAGGAGCCGTCCGGCCGGGATGCCGGTCCAGGCGCCGACGACGTCGGCGATGTCGTCCGGGCCGACCTCCTCCTTGACCATGGTGTCGACGGCGGCCTCCTGCTCGGCCTCGTCCGCCTCGGCCAGCTCGCGCTCCAGACCGGGGATCTCCCCGTAGAGCAGCTTGGACGCGGTGTCGAAGTCGCCGTCGCGCTGGGCGCGCTCGGCCTGGCCCCGCAGCTCGTCGAGGCGCTCCTTGAGCTCACCGACGCGGTTCAGGCCCTGCTTCTCCTTCTCCCAGCGGGCGGTGAGACCGCGCAGCTCCTCCTCCTTGTCGGCGAGGTCGCGGCGGATCTTCTCCAGCCGCTGCTTGGAGCCCTCGTCGTTCTCGTTCCTGAGCGCCAGCTCCTCCATGTGCAGCCGGTCGACCGACCGCTGGAGCTCGTCGATCTCCAGGGGCGAGGAGTCGATCTCCATGCGGAGCCGGGAGGCCGCCTCGTCGACGAGGTCGATCGCCTTGTCGGGGAGGAAGCGGGAGGTGATGTAGCGGTCCGAGAGGGTCGCGGCGGCCACCAGCGAGGAGTCGGCGATCTGGACCTTGTGGTGGGCCTCGTAGCGGCCCTTGAGGCCACGCAGGATGGCGATGGTGTCCTCGACGGACGGCTCGGCGACCAGGACCTGCTGGAAGCGGCGCTCCAGGGCGGGGTCCTTCTCGATGCGCTCGCGGTACTCGTCCAGCGTGGTGGCACCGACCATCCGCAGCTCACCGCGGGCGAGCATCGGCTTGAGCATGTTGCCCGCGTCCATCGCGGAGTCGCCACCGGCGCCCGCGCCGACGACGGTGTGCAGCTCGTCGATGAAGGTGATGATCTGGCCGTCGCTCTCCTTGATCTCGGAGAGGACGGTCTTGAGGCGTTCCTCGAACTCGCCGCGGTACTTCGCGCCGGCGACCATCGCGCCGAGGTCCAGGGAGACGAGCCGCTTGTTGCGCAGGGACTCGGGGACGTCGCCCTTGACGATGCGCTGGGCGAGCCCCTCGACGACGGCCGTCTTGCCGACGCCGGGCTCGCCGATGAGCACGGGGTTGTTCTTCGTGCGGCGCGACAGCACCTGCACGACGCGGCGGATCTCCTGGTCACGGCCGATGACCGGGTCGAGCTTGCCCTCGCGCGCGGCCGCCGTGAAGTCGGTGCCGAACTTCTCCAGCGCCTTGTACTGGCCCTCGGGGTCGGGAGTGGTCACCCGGCGCCCTCCCCTGCTCTTCTCGAATGCGTCCAGCAGCTTCTTCGCACTGGCTCCCTGCCCGTCGAGGATCTCACCGGCACGGCCGCCCTTCGCCGCGACGGCGATCAGCAGGTGCTCGGTGGAGATGTAGTCGTCGCCGAGCTCCTTCGCCCGCTGGGCGGCGTCGGAGATGACGGCGAGCAGCTCACGGTTGGGCTGCGGCGGTGCCACGGTCGATCCCGTGACGCTGGGCAGCGAGCCCAGGAGCCGTTCGGTGCCGGCGCGCACGGCGGCCTGGTCGGCCTCGACGGCGGCCAGCAGGTCGGTGATGTTGGCGTTGTCCTCGCCCGCGAGCAGTGCCAGCAGCAGGTGCCCGGGGGTCAGGTCGGGGTGGCCGTCCTTGACGGCCCTGCCGGTGGCCGCGTTGAGGGCGTCGCGGCTCTTGTTGGTCAGCTCGGCGTCCACGGGCGCTGCCTCCTCCTCGTACGGGTGCTTCCTGGAACTATGACTCCCACAACAGGTACAAACTTGAGTCTATTCCACTCAAGGCTGTACGCGCACGCCTCCCCGGGTCTCGGTGTCCCGCTGTGCGCACCACTGCACGGACCTCCGTATCCCGCTGTCTCTAGGCTGACCCCATGCCTGACGTACGCAACCCCGGCCCCGAGTACCTCGCCTTCTGGCGGGAACGCCACGTGTGCACCCTGACCACGCTCCGCCCGGACGGCACCCCGCACGTGGTGCCGGTCGGCGTGACGTACGACCCGGAGACGCGGACCGCCCGCGTCATCACCGACAGGAACAGCAGGAAGGTCGCCCATGTCCTGGCGGCCGGCCCGGACGGGGCACGGGTCGCGGTCTGCCAGATGCAGGGGCGCCGCTGGGCCACCCTGGAGGGCCGGGCGGTGGTCCGCGCGGAGCCCGCGGAGGTGGCGGACGCGGTACGCCGCTACGCGGATCGCTACGAGCGCACACCCCGGCACAACCCGGACCGGGTCGTCATCGAGATCGCCGTCGACAGGGCTCTCGGAAAAGGCTGAACAATTCCGGGCAGCACAACGGCGCCACCGTGTTCAGGTCACGATGGCGCCGTTGTGTGGGGGAAGTGCCGGAACGATATGGAACGACGGGGGAATCGTTCAGGCACTGCGGGGGGTGGCGGAAATGGTTTCTGGTTCGAACAGCTCATGGTCGCGCTGATCGAGATTTACGAAAATCATGCCGTACCTCACGGCACAGCGAACAGGTTGCGGCGCTCCGCGCGGTCGGCGAAGACAGCGATAGGCGCGGATATCGTCGTCCGTTTCCATCACAACGACAATCGGCTCTCCGAACAGGGTGACCATCAACGAATCGCCCTGGCGGGTAAGTGCCGTGAGCAGATCGATGAAATGCCACCCTGAGCGGTACGCCGTGGCCATCTCCCGCCGGAAGGTGCGGTCGTCCGGTGGGGTGGTCATGCCGCGGTGCCGGTCGGGGCGGCCCATCCGATGTCAGTCGGAGAGGACCAGCCGATGTCGGTCGGAGAAGACCAGCCGATGTCGCCCTGGCCGCTCGCGGGAGCGGCCCAGCCGATGTCGGACGGCGCGGCTGCCTGCACGCTCCAGCCGATGTCACCCGGCGCAGCAGCCGCCTCGCTGCTCCAGCCGATGTCGCCTGCGCTCGACAGCCCGAAACCCATGGCCGCGACGAACGTGGCGGCAAGCGCCGAGCGAAGCATTCGCTTGTACATAGTCGGCTTCGTCCTCACTTGTGGATTCTTCTCCCCCGCACTGAAGACGATGTCTCACCTGGGCACTCGAACACCACTGCGTCGATGCATCATGTTCCTGCAAGTTCAGGAACCTGGGGGGTGGAGATATGGGCGCAAGAACCACAAAACCGACACATCCTCACGGGATTGCCGAACTATGTGAGGACGGAGCACGCCTTTACGCCATCGCGCTGCGCACCGGACGCATCGCACGCGCCGAAGTGGGTTCGGCGCCCTGTCTGATCGAGTTCGCGCTGCTGCACCCCGACCCCGATGCCGCGGACTGGCTCCGCCCCGTCGCACCGTCGGCGGCACTCGCACAACACCTTCATCCCATAGAACGCGAGATTCAGGAACGCCGGCGGCACTCCCTGGCGTTGACCGAATGCTTCGAGCCGTTCATGGACATCAGCGCGCAGGGCCCGTCGGCCACCCACGCGATCACCGTGCTGGAGGGCGTCAACCGGATCAACGCCTCCCTCGATCTCGCGACCGCGGAGTGCCGCTCCGAGGTCCTCACCGTCCAGCCGGGCGGAGGAAGGCCCGAGGACATCCTCAGCCGGTCCCTGGAGCGCGGCCTGTCCGTCGTGGACCGCGGCATCAGGATCCGCACGCTGTACCAGCACACGGCGCGCCACAGCCAGAGCACACTGGCCTACGCCGAGCGCATGGCCGGCGACCACGTGGAGATACGCACGCTGGAAGAGCTCATCGAGCGTCTGATCGTCTTCGATCGCACCGTCGCCTTCATTCCCGCCCAGGACGACCGCATGGTCGCCCTGGAACTGCGCCACCCCGGCCTGGTCGAGTATCTGGCCAAGGTGTTCGAGCAGCTCTGGACCAGGGCCGCCCCGCTGCTCGAGGAGATCAAGTACGAGCCGACCCCCGAGGGGATCACCGGTGTCCAGCGCTCCATCGCCCAACTCCTCGTCGAGGGCCATGTGGACGACTCCATCGCCCGCCGCCTCGGCATGAACGTCCGCACCTGCCGGGCCCATGTCGCCAAGCTGTCGGCCACCCTGGGCAGTACCAGCCGTGCCCAGCTCGGCTATCTGATCGCACGTTCAGGAATCCTGGACCAGGACTCCTGAACGTGCAGGCCCGAGGCATCCCCCCCAGGGCCGAGGGCATGCCCCCATCAGGGGGAGAGCGGCGGCCATGCCCACATCGTGCCGGGCGGCCCCCCTCTCCCGGCAGGTCCACACTCCACCGACGGCGCCACCCGCACCACCGTCATCTTTTGGCACTGCACAAAGTGAGGGGTCATCAAATGAATACCGACGAGACAATTCCGGCGCATTCACACGGCCCCAGGGAACTCTGCGCACCGGCGATCCAGCTGTACGAGGGAGCGCTCCGCGTCGGCCGTGTCTCCCGCACCGCCCTCGCACCGGCCCCCTGTCTGATCGAGATGGCCCTGGTGCACCCGGACCCGGGCGACGACGCCTGGATGCGCCCCGTCCCGCCCACCGCCGCGCTGGCCCACCTGCTGCAGCCCATCACGCGGGAGATCGACGAGCGGATACGGCTGAGCACCGCCCTGAGCCACGCCCTGGCGCCGCTGGCCTCCGTCGTGGACGAGGACCCCAATCTGGGGATCACGGTGCTCACCGGACGGCCGCAGATCGTCTCGGCGCTCCAGGAGGCGGCTCTCCGCGCCCGGGAGGAGGTGCTGACGGCGCAGCCGGGAGGCAACCGTCTGGAACACAACATGCGGCAGGGGGTGGAGAACGCCCGCTCGGCCATCGCCGGAGGAGCGCGGCTCCGGCACATCTACCAGCACCCGGCGCGCTACAACCCCCGGGTCAAGGACTACATGGCGCAGGTGCCGTCCGGCTGCCTCCAGGTCCGCACGATGGAGCAGTCCGTCGAGCGCCTGATCATCTTCGACCGCGCCCTCGCGTACATCCCGGCCACTCCCGAGCGCACCATCGCCCTGGAGATCCGCCACCCCGCGCTCGTCCGCTATCTCGTCCAGGTCTACGAGGTCCTCTGGGCCCAGGCCACCCCGTTCACCGAGCAGTTGCGGACGACCGCCCCCGGCGCCCAGGTAACCACCGTCCAGCAGACCGTCGCCCGGCTCCTCAGCGAGGGCCATGTCGACGACGTCGTGGCCCGCAAGCTCGGCATCAGCGTCCGCACCTGCCGCTCCCACATCGCCAAGCTCATGCAGGCCCTCGGCGCCACCAGCCGCACCCATCTCGGCGCCCTCATCGTGCGGTCGGGCATCGTGGACGCCCCCGGCACGCGGACAGGGCCCGCCCCGGAGTAGTGGAACTCCGGGGCGGGCCCTGCCGGGCGGACGCCTCAGTCCTTGGGCCTCTTCGGCCGCCAGACGACCAGCGCGCTGGTCTGCTGCACGTCCTGGTACGGCACGAGGTCGCGCCGGTAGGAGGCGTGCACCTGGGCCTCGCGCTGCTGCATGGCGACGGCCGCGCCGTCCACCGCCGCCGAGAGCTCGGCGACGCGCTGCTGGAGCGCGGCGACCTGGTTCTCCAGCTCGATGATGCGCTTGATGCCCGCGAGGTTGATGCCCTCGTCCTGCGACAACTGCTGGACGGTGCGGAGCAGTTCGATGTCCCGCGCGGAGTACCGCCGGCCGCGCCCGGCCGTGCGGTCGGGCGAGACCAGGCCGAGACGGTCGTACTGGCGCAGCGTCTGCGGGTGCAGGCCCGAGAGCTGGGCCGCGATCGAGATCACGTACACCGGTGATTCGTCGGTCAGCTGGTACGGATTGCGTCGACGGCCGTCCATCTCAAGCTCCCTTCGCAGCCTGGAACAGCTCCGCCCGCGGGTCCTCCCCCGCGGTCGCCTTCCGGTAGGCCTCCAGTGCGTCCTGAGCGTCCGCGCCGAGGTCCGTGGGGACGGACACCTCCACGGTGACCAGGAGGTCGCCCCGGGTGCCGTCCTTGCGCACGGCGCCCTTCCCCCGGGCCCGCATCGTACGTCCGTTGGGGGTGCCCGCCGGGAGTTTCAGGGTGACCGGGGGCCCGCCGAGCGTGGGCACCTTCACCTCGCCGCCGAGCGCCGCCTCCGGGA
Source organism: Streptomyces sp. NPDC002125 (assembly GCF_053593715.1). Classification (NCBI taxonomy): domain Bacteria; kingdom Bacillati; phylum Actinomycetota; class Actinomycetes; order Kitasatosporales; family Streptomycetaceae; genus Streptomyces; species Streptomyces sp. NPDC002125. The sequence goes on from NZ_JBSFDD010000013.1 coordinate 219,201, forward strand.
AGGTGACGGGCACGGTGACCGTGAGGTTGTCGCCCTTGCGGCCGAAGACCGGGTGGGCGTCGACGTGGACGACGACGTAGAGGTCGCCGGCCGGTCCGCCGCGCTCGCCCGGGCTGCCCTTGCCGCGCAGCCTGATCCGCTGGTTGTCCAGGACCCCCGCGGGAATCCTGACCTGCATCGTGCGCGCCGACTTCGCCCGGCCGCTGCCCTTGCAGACGTCGCAGGGGTCCTGGGCGATGAGGCCCCGCCCCTTGCAGTCGACGCAGGGATCGGTGAGCGAGAAGCCGCCGCCGGTGCCCCGGGAGACCTGTCCTGTGCCGACGCAGGTCGGGCAGACCCTCGGGGTGCCGTTCTTGTCGCCGGTGCCCGAGCACGCCTTGCAGGGCGCCTGGCTGGACATCCGCAGCGGGACCGTGGCCCCGTCGACCGCCTCGGTGAAGCTGAGCGTCACCTCGGACTCGATGTCCTGGCCGCGCCGCGGCTGGACCCGCGTGCCGCCGCCACCACGGTTGAAGAGCCCGCCGAACACGTCGCCCAGGCCACCGCCGCCGCCACCGCCGAAGCCTCCGGCACCGCCCTGGCCGCCGCCCTGGGCGCCACCGAAGAGGTCGCCCAGGTCGAAGTTGAAGTTGCCGCCCGCGCCGCCGGGACCCGCCCGGAAGCCTCCGTTGCCGAAGAGGGCGCGCGCCTCGTCGTACTCCTTGCGCTTCTTGGGGTCACCGAGGACGTCGTTCGCCTCGGAGATCTCCTTGAAGCGCTCCTCGGCCTTGGCGTCGCCCTTGTTGGCGTCCGGGTGGAACTCGCGGGCGAGCTTCCGGTACGCCTTCTTGACCTCGGCGTCGGTGGCGTCCTTGGGGACGCCGAGGACCTTGTAGTAGTCCTTCTCGACGAAGTCCTTCGTGCTCATCGACGTCCCTCCTTCCGGACGATAGGCCGTGCGGCCGGCCTGGGCGGGCGGGGCGCCAGGCGCGCGGAACGACTCGTGCCCGGACGGCGGCACGCGGAACGCGTCCTGCCCGGACGGCGG